>JAKSCP010000377.1 GCA_022360535.1 Pseudomonadales bacterium
CATAACCCAACACCGGCTCCCGCACCGCTGGCCGCTTGCCGCCACCATCCGCATGCAGGCTCACATCCTCTGCCAGCATCTCGCCCAACGCTTTCATGTCACCGCTACGAGACGCGGCAAAAAAGGCTTCCGCCAGTCTGATTCCCTGCTGCTTGTCCACCGGAAACCGCGTGCTCGATTCCCGCACACGCACCCGCGCCCGGGAAGCCAGTTTGCGGCATGCCTCAGAAGAACGCTGTAATGTCTCAGCCACCTCATCGAACTCGACACCAAACACATCGTGAAGCAGGAATGCCGCCCGCTCCAGAGGAGACAGGCGCTCAAGCGCCAGCATCAGCGGCAGGGTAATGTCTTCCTCCACCTGCTCCTCCACCAGCGGCTCCGGCAACCATGCCCCCACATAGACCTCTCTTCGCTGCCTGGCGGATTTAAGCTGATCAAGACACAGGCGCGTCACCGTGCGGCGCAGAAAGGCTTCCGGTGCCACCACCTCACTGCGATCCGCCGCGACCCAGCGAATAAAGGCCTCCTGGACGATATCTTCGGCATCCGCCACCGACCCCAACATGCGGTAGCACACCCGCATCAGCACCGGGCGCAGTGGATCAAAAATCGCCTCCGCATCCTGCATGGTCTCTTTTTTCATCCCTTCACCTTCCTGCCGCGGCTACCAGCTTCCCGGATTCGTACCACAAGCCAAACCCCACCGCGATGCGGTTCCAGCCATTGATAATATTAATCATCATAGTCAGCTTCACCTGCTCCTCATGGCTGAAATGATCATCCAATGCCTCGTGTAGCGCCTCCCCAGGTACCCCCTTCGCCAGCTCCGTCAGGGACTCAGTCCAACCCAGCGCCGCACGCTCCCGATCACTAAAGCAGGGAGACTCCCGCCAGGCGGAAAGCAAGTAGAGCCGCTGCTCAGTTTCACCGCTATTCCGGGCTTCTTCTGTGTGCATGTTGATACAGTTGGCACACCCATTGATCTGGGACGCACGCACTTTGACGAGGTTAATCAGAGAGGCCTCCAGACTGGCCGAAATGCGTGTGGATGCCTCCATCCAGCTGCTCATGATGGCCGGGGCGGCTTTGAAAGGATCAAGTTTAAAGGTCATGGTTCAGGCTCCGTCTTCTGTGGTTGTTAGAACCAAGACGAGATAGCCATGGTGAATGTGACATCGGCTGCTAGCTTAACGCAGAAAATCGCCATTTCTTCGATAGCGGAGAGCACAAAGGACTATGGCCCCGCGCCTGAAAAGCAGCCAGGAGGACAAATTCGGTGTAGCAAGGATGGGAGAGGTGGATGCCCCCTATTCACCTCGCGTTTGGGAAATGAGAGACCTCGTGTTCTTTGATTTCACTCAAACTTTTGTTCGTATTCCCGGTCCTCTCGCTGTTCACGTGCTTTCTGGTGCTCGATCGAGCAAACCAGCTTTTCAGACACCGATTTAGCGGCGGCAGCGATCTCCATATTCTCATGTTCACACAACCTACCAATGGCATCCGCTCTAGGCTGCATCACATTCGCCCGGCTACCAGACCAAGATGAAGGCGTAACGCGCTCAGCGAATACCTCTAAGACGGTTTCGGGCTCAGGAGCAGCTTCCAGTAAACTGATCGCTGACTCCATAATAGCAACCCTTCCTTGGTCTCCATTCTTTGACCAAAGGCTTATACCCCCCGCAACAGGCGCCCAGACGCTGTCGTCATTTCTGGAACGACACCACTCAATCAAGACATCAACATCTATTTTGGCGAGAGGAGACCGGCGTAAGCCACCATGACGAATGAAGAAGAGTCGCCCACGATCATTTTCTTTAGGAGCTTCAAAAGCAGCATTTAAAAACTCGGCAGTCTTCAGCTCAGCGGTCGTCGCGATGGTATTTTCGAATGTATGAATAAAGCCATAGCTCTCATCAACAACAGTAAAGATCGTGTCCAGCAGCTCTAGCTTTTCAGCCTCGTTTCCATCGAAACGCAATGCGGCACCCACCACCTTCTCCATTTTATAATCCACAGACCCAGTAGGCTCATTGTGATCTCTTTGCAGCCTCTGAATCACTGCTCTGAGACCAACCAGTCGAAGTTCAGGGCCAAGCGTATCCACTGATGTATCTTTACCATGTAGCCTCATGCTTAGGGCATCTAAAACCACGTCATCGCCGCCGGGTCTACTCAGGAGATGCTGAGCGAGATCGACAATACGTTCTCGAGGCAAATTAATATGCTCGCCCCGCCATAGGAGCGGCCCATACATCCCCGGACGAGTATCCGGCTCTTTCAGAAGCACCATACAACGATCAAGATCGACTTCTGTAAACTTCCCCCAAGGATGTAAACCGACCAATACATGCCGGAGCTGAGGGTGATGTGCGCACTGGTCAAGTAGCTCTTCTGTAAACGCTGTATCGACAGAGCTAGCCTCTTCGATGAAGCCCCCAAAGACTGAAAAGTCTTTGGGGGCTTCAGGCAAGTGTTCAAGCTGATCTACAAGTTTCTGCCACCCAACTTGAAGGTCATGTGCCCCCTTTGCTAATCCTCGACCAAATGCCGAGCGATAGGGCATCCAATCGCTCGCAAATAGGTTGGGGACCAACTCGTCGAGTTCGTAATTTGATGAAGCGAACTCCTCACCTAAACGTAACGCCCTATCCTCAAGCCGCTTTTCAGCATCGCTATACCTGTTGGCATCTTCATGTCCAAAATCAGAGTCTAGCGCCCAATGGTCTCCTCCCCTACCTAGCACATAGGTCATTATTGTAGGAAGCAAATCAACGGGCTCTAACTCCCGTTCTAATTCTGCAAGCTTGTCTGGCAGGGGCTCGATATCATCCTCGCTTTTTCTCTTGGTCTTGGTGTAGTTAAAATAGATCGTTGACCGGACGGCTTTCCAACCTTCGCCCCAAGGGTGGTGAGCATTTAGCTTTCGAGCCGCATCAATGAGCTTGTCTCTCATTGCTTCTTGCTGCCACAGACCTCGGAAATTTTTTGCCAGAATCTGCCGCGCCAGCCCCTCCAGATCAGTGTCTCCGGACGATCCCAATCGCACCGCAACATCGATGAAAGTACTTCGCCACTCCACCAGCTCATCATGGTTGGGACATAGCCCATAATCTCTTGGACGAGCACCAAACCCGTTCATCCCTATCCCTGTCCAGGATGGCCCCTCCAGTGCTGTTGATAGCATCCTGAAACCCAACGACCTGCGTCCAGCCTCGTCAGATAAAAGGCATTCATTCATGATTGCAATGCGCTGCCCCAGAGAGGCATGCGTGCCAGAAAGGTATGCTTGGAAAAATCTAGCAATCTTATCTCGGACCGAGTCATAGTTGTTTTTTTCGTCTTCATAGTCCGCCACGCGGATTAGGAGCCTGACGCAACGATCAAAAGCATTCGGTTCATATGCCAACGCTTGCAAAAGGTTGAGAATAGTCGTCCTTTGTGGATTGTGCCGCTTCTCCAGGCCTTCAAAATCAGGCGCGCTAAGCTCCGCTTCGATCCTGTCGAGCAGAGCTTCAGGCGCAACTGGGCCGATATAGCCGAGCATTCGGTCTGCCGTATCTTCCAGCTCTAGTATCCGGCCCAGCAGTCCCTCTGGCTGAAGCCAGGCCTCGACGATCTCTGTCGCCACCGGATGGGCATGCATCAGCCCTAATCTATGCGCAAACGACATTAGCAAACGCTCGCAACCGGAGCCTTCAAAGGTCGTCCTGAGTTGACTGACTGGGATACTATCTAGCGCCGAAGCTGCCAGCTTGTTCGCAACAGCATGGGGAAGGATCGCCCTCCAATGCCCCCTCTTTTGCACGACATGGCGGTCCAAAAGCTTCTTGACTGCTCTAAACAATTGGTGCTGGGAGTGACCAAAGATCGAGCCCAGTACTTCCAGCTCATTGTGACCGTCCTCAGTATCTGAGACGGAGAACGAATAGACTAGAGACAGTATTTCAGCCTGTTCATGCAGATCATCGTCCGGGTCATTACGCTGCACAAAAAGGCGGCTAAATAACTGCGCATCAGAAAGCTGAGCCAAACTTTCACCTTCCTCCACCCTCTCGGCAATCGCTAGAGATACTCTTGCATTCCCATCAGCAAACTCAGCAATTCGGAGGGCATTATTCTGGCCGATTCCGGGAAAGCGACGGAGAACGAGCTGCTCGGCCACATCCGATCCAACTGCCTCAATATGGATTACCTCGGTTGTCTGAGGCTTATCGTCCCTGATGTCATACTCAACTGTAACAAGGCTTACTTCGCAGCCTGCTGCTGATACTTTGCTGGCTAACGAAGAGTGGAGATCTGATGGGCAATTATCGAGAATCATCACGGCACGTCGATCCTCAGCAATGAGTCTGTTCAGCATCGCTGCTGCCGACGGTTCAGGTTCAGCTCCAGTATCGACATACACAGCTATGGTTCGGTCGAGCGCATCTGTGCCGACCGTTTCATCAAAGAGAGCCTGCACAATCCTGGTCTTACCGACACCAGATAAACCCGTTATGCGAACCGCCTTAGCCGTAGATCTTATAATGTCTCGCATCGGGCCAATCGCATCTTCTATGCTTAGTTTCTGGCCTTTCCCTGATGGCAGTGTGACTGTCACGCCTGGGACCAAAATCAGCGTATCATCAGCATCTTGAGGAGGGTTACTCCAAGCCCCATAAGGCTGCCATCCTGAATAGCCTTGCCCAAGCTTCGATTTTACCCAAAGCATGACCGACGGGTGCTGACGCAGCCATTGAGTTAGTTTCGAGCGATCGAAGAAATCTAGGTGAATATTGTCATTGGCGGGGTCACACTGAGCGGCATCTCGCATAGCTTGGATGCGCGCTCTCTTCATGGGAGGCGAGCAATCATCAGCCAAGCTTACGATAATGTAGCTGCCACCCTTCAGGGCCTGCCCTGAAATCATCGCCGATAGCACGCCGTCCTTGACCATTTCACTCGTAATTTCTCCCTTAGGCATCGAGTGTTTCTTGGCCTGAAGGATTGTATCAGGCCTTGCCAGAAATCCTGTGTTAAGGGTATCGACAGGAACCTGAACGTGAATATCAATTCCTTCATCAGGAGCACTGGTTGAACCTGACCAGCTTACCCATGCAGGACTATGGCCATTTGCAGCCACCTCAGCCTCGGCGAGTCGAGCAATCAACTCTTCCAGTTGGCTATCAGACAACCGGAGTAGTTCGTCTTTCTCAATGTCAAAGATTGTCACTATTGCACCTTTGGAGGAAGACAGGCAGTACTTAGGGCTAGCTTCACGATTAGGTTTTAGATATCAGCTAAACAACTGATTAATTTCTTCAGCAACAAGAGCCAAAGTACCAACTGATGAATCTGACAGCCCTCCATCCCCATGAGCCAGATGGTTTCTGACATGCCTGCCTGCATGGAGCCGACTACGTGCAACTTCCATATCACGCAGCTCCTGTCGAACTTGCTCTTCTGTTGGAACAGGGGAAGGCACCCCTTCCTTAGTCACAAGCCCCTTTTGGATCATTTCAAATACCATTCTGTCCCTGACTCTGGACTCGGCCAGAGACCACGATGAAGTATATCCCTCGTCTGTTACCCAACCATATTTTAGTGCCAAATCCATATATCCTTGAAGGTTTCTCGGTTTTTTATCCGTTATCCCTTCTTTCTCTATCTCATATTTCTCGATTAAAGCCTTCTCCAGGGCGGTATACGCGACAGCCTCAGATGCCTGATGAAGCCTGTATGCGAAAAGTGAATATAGAGCAACATTCTTTGCATTTTCGAATAGCTGCTTAACGTTTCTTGGCACCTTTTCGTTTAAAAGGATTGAATCTATGTACCCATGCCAATCACCAAGTGGAATATGGCTATTTCTAGGATCAGAGATTAGGACTTGATCCAGTGTTTTCAGCCGATCCTCAGGGCTTAGTTCGCACAAACTTTTTCTCCACCAATATTTATATCGAAACCATCAATACCATTGGGGTCTTGCGTCGTGCGCCCCAAACTCAACACTTCTTCACACCTCGACACTTCGGAAATGCACTACATCCCCAAAACTGCTGCCCCGCATTCTTCCCTGATCGGGCCTTGCGCATCACCATCACTTCACCACACTGATGACACACAGGTGCAACCCGCTGTGTAGCAACTTCTGCCTCAGTCGGAGCCCCTTCCTCATTCCCAATTTCTCGTTCAGGCTGGCTATCTACCTTTTCCTGCTCATCTGTCGTTGCTTCAGTGCCAGGCTCGTCACGCTGCCCCGCCTCCTCTAGAGACGTATCGTGTTGCACCGAATAAAGCACCGTTTCAATCTGCTGGCGTATATCTGCGACTCCATATCCCCTGGCAGCCCTGATTCTTAGCAGTGGCAAGCCAGCCGATTCACAAGCCTGTTCCAGAAAGGCATCCCGCTTCTGCCGTTTGGCCGAACCATGGCTGGCATCGTCCAGCTCAATGGCCAGTTTTACGGCGCAGTCTTGTGGGTCACAGAGGAGGAAGTCGACGTGTTTAGCGGAAATCTGGTTGAAAGCCCGTTGCCAATTGGACCGGTTGAGGCCTTTTTGCGGCGTTAGTACATCCGCGACGCGGACTTTGGAAAAAATGAGAACCTTGTCGCCTACGGCTTGAGTGAGCACCCCGTAGAAAGAGCGTTCGGCCTTGGAAAGCAGATAGCGTTTGCCGCGATAGCCGAACACCTCACCGCTGGCCCGTTTCTTCTGGGTAAGGATCAGTATCACGCCAATAGCGATAGCCAGTAGAACGCCTAACTCCACAGTTTCATCTCCCGTTTGGTAGTAAACGGGCGCAGTAATGCTGGATATGGCGATAAGCGAACAGGCATCCCTTCCCCTGAGTCACGTTTCAGGCCGTGCCACCCTGGCCAGCCGTTGTTATTGGTATTTTGCTCTTTGTGATCCAGTTCCGAATGTACACAATCTTCCGTCGCAAATAAATGAATAGGCTTCATTCCCGCTCTTCCCTGCGCCAGGGGGCTGACAGGCAACGGCCATGGACCGTATGCTTCCACCCGACATTTGCGCAGGAACTGGCCATGCCCCTTGATCTGAATGCTTACCTGAAACGGATACACGTGGACGGTGTGCCCGCCCCGACCCTGGCAACGCTGGCCACTCTGCAGCAGCGTCATCTTCAGTACATTGCCTTTGAGAATCTGAATCCGCTGTTGGGCCTGCCGGTGCCGCTGGATATTGAGAGCTTGCAGCACAAGCTGGTGCAGCAAGGGCGTGGCGGCTATTGCTTTGAGAACAACCTGCTGTTTATGGCGGTGCTGGAGGCATTGGGCTTTACGGTTCGCGGGATCACCGCGCGGGTGTACTGGAATGCCCCGGAGGATGCCCAGCTGCCCCGTTCGCACATGCTGCTGCTAGTGGAGCTGGACGGACAACGTTATCTGAGCGATGTGGGATTCGGCGGCATGACACCCACCGCGCCTTTGCGACTGGATGACACCACTGCACAGGCGACACCGCTGGAACCGTTTCGAGTGCTCCCTGCGGAGGATCATTACCGTTTGGAGGTGTGTCTGGGGGAACAGTGGCGTTTGCTGTATCGCTTTGACCTGATGACCCAATGGCCCATCGATTTTGAAATGGCCAACTGGTACGTGGCCTGCCATCCCAACTCGAAATTTGTGAACAACCTGATTGCCGTCCGCACGGAGGATGAC
>JAKSCP010000126.1 GCA_022360535.1 Pseudomonadales bacterium
GTAATGCGCATGGGCGACCAGGAGCGACCGAATGTACCGGCAATCTCCACGGGTTCGCTGGGTCTCGACATTGCACTGGGTATTGGTGGTTTACCAAAGGGTCGTATTATTGAAATTTATGGCCCTGAATCCTCGGGTAAAACAACCCTGACACTGCAAGCTATCGCTGAAGCACAAAAGGCTGGCGGCACTGCTGCCTTTATCGATGCTGAGCACGCATTGGATCCCATCTATGCCGCCAATCTGGGTGTCGATGTAGACAACCTGCTGGTAAGTCAGCCGGATACCGGTGAACAAGCCCTGGAAATCTGCGACATGGTGGTGCGCTCTGGTGCAGTTGATGTGGTGGTTGTGGATTCGGTAGCTGCATTGACACCCAAGGCAGAAATCGAAGGGGATATGGGTGACAGCCACATGGGACTGCAGGCTCGCCTGATGTCGCAGGCGTTGCGTAAGATGACGGCCAATATCAAAAATTCCAATACTCTGGTGATCTTCATCAACCAGATTCGTATGAAGATCGGGGTGATGTTTGGCTCACCAGAAACCACTACCGGTGGTAACGCGCTGAAATTCTACTCCTCTGTGCGTCTGGATATTCGCCGCATTGGCTCAATTAAGGATGGCGACGAGGTGGTAGGTAACGAAACCCGGGTCAAAGTTGTGAAGAACAAAGTGGCACCACCGTTCCGTCAAACCGAATTCCAGATTATGTATGGCGAAGGCATCCATCATCTGGGTGAAGTTATCGACATCGGTGTGAAGCTGAATAAGATCGAAAAGTCTGGTGCCTGGTATGCCTACAAAGGTGAAAAGATCGGGCAGGGCAAGAAGAACGTAAGCCTGTACCTGGAAGAGAACCCAGAGATCGCTGAAGAGATCGAAACCGCGATACGCGCAGAATTGCTGGATGGTGATGCGCAGGATCAGATTGAAGAGCTGGCCGACAATGAAGATGTTGTTGTGTTAGCAGACGCCAAAGCCAAGAGCAAAAGCGCGTCTTAAGCGGATTCGCCGGACTCTCAGAAACGGTTGGCGATTATGGGCATGGTTCAGGCTGTTAAAGACCACACCGATGATGCGAAGGCTTTTTCTGAGAGTTCGGTGGAAACCAATCCAGAGGCTGAAAGTATTGCTTTCGGATCAACAGACTCCACAAGAGATCACGCTACCAGTGATGTCCCCGTTCTCCGGCGGGCCGCCATGGACTTCTTGGCTCGCCGGGAACACTCTTTTCAAGAACTCAGCCGTAAGCTGCAGTTGAAGTATCCGGATGCTACGCCCCCGCAGATAACCGAAGTCATCGAAAAGCTGCAGGCAGACGGGCTGCAATCGGATGAGCGTTTCACCGAGTCCTGGGTGCGTTATCGTCAGAGCCGAGGATTCGGCTATCTCCACATACTGGCTGACTTAAAAGAACGCGGGATCGCGAGCACAGTGGTGGATCGTTATCTGTTTTCCGATGATGATAATTGGATGGCTACGGCCAAAGCACTGGTCAGTAAGCGTCTCGCTGCCGATGAGCTTATCGAATTCGGCTCTAAACCCCACAGGAAGTTAATGCGCTATCTCGAGTCCCGAGGCTTTGGTTCGAGGGAAATACAGACCGCAATACAGCCACACTTAAGCCAGCGTTAAGCGCTGGCACCTCCAGACTGAGACCTCTAATCAGAGAAATCGAGACTCCTATCATAGTTTTGCCATAGTTTTGCAATCCCAGGGCAGGCGTGCCTGGGGATCATTAGCGTATAATCGGCACACAAAAATCAGAATTGTCCGGTCTTATCGGGTACTGGCGATTTTTCGCAGCAGCTGAAAAAGATTGGATTTACTATGAAGAAACGACTCAGTCATTTTGTCCTCGTAACCTGCCTGTTAGCTTCCACAACCAGCTACGGAAACTGGTTTTCCCAGTTTAGCGCTGGTGTGGGTAACGAGGACAATGTCCCCCGCGGCCTGGATAGCGCTCATGAGCTGAGTGCCGGATTCGCTGAACTCGGGTTCAGTGGTGGCAAACTGTATCAATTAGGTTTGTATAACACGCTGACTTTAAGCGGTGGACTCTCCACCCGCCGCTACGAAGATCTTTCTGGTTTCGACAGTGTGGGGCTAAGTCTGGGGGCTTCGCTTAGTCACAAATTCGGCTTTGGTGCCTATGCGCCAAGGTTGGATGTGTCCGTTACTGGCTCTGAACAGTTCGTGCAAGGTGATGCGCGCGATGTTCGATCTCTTGCTGGACGACTTACACTGCAAAAGAGGTTTACCCCAGGCTTGATGTTAGGAATAGGAATCGACTACGAAGAAAATGATTCACCAAGTCTGGAGACCGGTCCGGAATTGGACGCCTTTCTCTACGACCCCAATCAGCGCCTTCCCTTAGAAGTGTTTGAGTACAACTCACGCGCCTGGTTCGTGGAGGGCGAATACGCCTTTGAGAACGGACTCCTGCTGCAAGCCGGATTCAGAAACATTGAGGGCGGCACTGTCTCCAGCACCAGTACGCCAGGTCCAGACCTGTATAAAATTGCCCGGGCATTCTTCCGCGACCCGGCACTGGACACACAAACCCCCTGGTTTGCCTATTTGTTAGATGCTGATACAGACGAATGGACCGCAGGGCTGAGCTGGCCGCTTGGTATCGATGCCTCGATCAATTTACGGGGCACCTGGCACGATACCGACGCCTTCGGTGGTGGCAACTACAAAAATTCTATGGTCACTCTGGGTTACGTACTCAATTTTTAAGGATGAATAGCTTGTTCAGTAGACTTATTTCTGTTGGCGTAATCTGTGCGACTTTTGCAACGGCAGCATTCAGTCAGACTGTGCAAGTGACTCTCACCGATGGGGAAGGGCAGCCGCTGGAAAATGCAGTGATCGAGCTACTGCTCCCCGACTCTCAAAAGAGCCAGTACCAGCAAGCAACGAATTCACTCATAGATCAACGCAACAAAGAATTCGTTCCCACTGTAACCACCGTTACGGTAGGTAGCCAGGTCAATTTCCCTAATAGCGACGACATATTGCATCACGTCTATTCCTTTTCACCGGCCAAGACTTTCAATATCCCACTCTATGGTCAGGGTGAAAATGATGATTACTTCGAAACTTTTACGGAGCCCGGGATTGTAGAGATCGGTTGTAATATCCATGATTGGATGCTGGCTTACCTCTATGTAGCTGAAACGAGTCTGGTGTCACTCAGCGACTCGAACGGCGTGGCCTCAATAGCAAACGCTCCCAGTGGAGAGTATTCGCTGCGTATCTGGCATCCCCGAGCAGCAGCGAACATTGAAGAATTAACTCAATCAGTGGTCTTGAGCAGTGGCGCTGTAACCGAATTAAGCATGTCGTTAGAATTGCGGAGAGATAGACGCGTAAGGCGGGCGCCTGGTTCTGATGGCAGGCGTTATCGCTAGCGCTGCCACTTTGACTGAACTCACCACATCTTCCTCAGCGTTTGGGTTTCGTAGTTTTCGTTCCCGACTCATCGTTTTTCTATTAGTGCTTCTGCTGCCAATTCTGGGTGGCATCTTCTACTACGTAAACCAAAACAACACGGAATACACCGAAGAGACTATTAATAGTTATCTGGAGCTCGGAGCAGATGTATTCGACTTTACGCGTACCCAGCAGGCTTACACCTTACAGGCCATCACTAATAGTCTGACCTGGGACTTTGGTTTTCGTACCGCTTACGCCGCCAATGATCCAGCGACCTTGTTTGACGCGGCACTCAATGTGCTGGATCGGTCGCTCAACAGTGCTGATATGTTGATGATCGCGGATCTTGATAACAATGTGATTATCGATACTGCCCTGCAAGGCAACGAAGTTCTATCTGGCCCCTGGCTAACTTTAGTCGAACAGGCAGATCTCAGTGACGAGGGGAGAGCAGAGATGATCGTGACTCTCTCTGAAGAACCCTTTCAGATTATCGCCCTGCCGCTATATCTTCCCCGCCAGGTGGCCTGGATCATTGGCGGATTCGCCATGGACGAAGATTTTGTCAATCTCGTCAAAGAAACTATCGTCTCTGAAGTCAGCATCCTGCGTATCGAAGATGACACTCCCTCTGAAATCATTGCGTCTACTCTGAGCGATGAACGTCAGCAAAGCTTACTGGAACAATTGCAGGTGGGAGAATCTGCGGTAGGCAACCTACAGCGAATCGACTTCGACGGTGAAGAGTTCACCACATTGCTACGAAGTCTCTTCACTGATGCTGGGCAACAAGTTCAGATCGTCGCCGCAATCCAACGTTCCTATGATGAAAACAATGAAAATGTTGTGCAGTTTCAGAATCTGCTGGCACAGTTTTATGCGTTCATACTTTTCGTCAGTCTGATCGCTGTATTGTTTTTAGCGCGATCGATAACCAATCCAATTAGTAGTTTGGCTTTGGCGGTGAAGCGCATCGAGGCGGGCGACTATGAAATGCAGGCACAGGTAAAGTCCCGGGATGAGCTGGGGGGACTGGCAGAATCTGTGAACTCCATGGCGGCAGGGCTAGCTGAGAAAGAAAAGGTGAGGGATCTGCTTGGAAAGGTTGTATCTCATCAACTCGCTGAAGAGTTGCTTAATAATCCGGTTGAACTGGGAGGGGAGGAACGTACCGCGACAATTCTGTTTTCCGACATCTGCGGCTTCACCAGTTATTGTGAAGGAAAGTCTCCTCGTCAGGTGCTGGAAGAACTCAATAAAGTCCTGAGCAGAATCAGTGACATA
>JAKSCP010000333.1 GCA_022360535.1 Pseudomonadales bacterium
TCTATTTTCCGCATCAAAATTCCAGCGCCCGCCTTCTGGTTCAGCATCATCCATCAAGATTCCGAAACGCTTACGCATTTTTCGATAGAAGGTTTCCATACGCACATGTTTCTTCGTTTGGAAGTAATTCTCTATTTCATGGAATGGCAATAAAAAATGTTCCGTGTCTGCTTCAGTCACGGAGACCTTGTCAGCAGTTTGCATTTCCCGTAGCTGTTTCAGTAAGCGGTACTCATCAGGGCGCTGGTATTCGAACTCCTCTGCCTGATATTTATCTAGCAGACGATTGATAAGTTGGGTTAAAGAAGGGGTGTTGGCAGTTTCATCCAGTGTGAGGTACAGGACTTGATGCTGATTGCGCTTCAGCTCATCAGCAAAGTCCCGCATTGCGGCAAAGAATGCGCAGATTTTCTGCACGTGGTGGGTCACATAGCAGGTTTCTTGATGCAGCTCGGCGACGACATAGAGCACGGTCGGTTCGACTTGTTGAAACCAGCTATGCTGCAGATTCAACTGATCACCCAGGATCAGGCGTATGGTTTTAAAGTTTCCATCCCTGACTTGTTCGGAGTTCTTACTCATAGGCTTTCTATACGACAAAGTACTGAACTTGGACTGCTCAGTTAATCTGCTTTGCAGCCTTCAGCGTAGACTGAGTGGCTATGGAAATTCGCACTACAATCAACACCCTGGGGTACGCAGGGTTAATCCCATTCAGTATTACTGCAGGACTGATCTGGTTCGAAATCTCGACTCCGATCGCTGATGAGCTGTTTGCTTTTGCGAGCTACAGCGCTCTGATTCTGAGTTTTCTGGCAGGTATTCTTTGGGGGCGTTCCCTGGGTGCGCGAGAAGAAACGAAACCAGTGCTCACCCTGATCAGCAGCAATGCATTCGTATTGCTGGCGTGGCTCTGTTTACTGCTGCTCTCGCATTCGCCTGTGATGTCATTGGCACTACTGGCCGCTGGCTTTGTAATTCTTCTCACTATCGAGCGAGGCCTGTTGGCAGAACTTTTTCCTGGCCTCCATCATTACTACAAATACTTTCGCTTCTCGCTTACGGCGCTTGTGGTGGCAGCTCATATTCTGGTGTTGGTGGCACTAACGCGATGAAATCTTCTCTTACGCTCTACTTCGATGGTGACTGTCCACTCTGCCTGATGGAAATCGAAGCGCTCAAGAAATTGAGTGAAGATGGCAGACTCTCTTTCGTTGATGTGAATTCCGTGGACTTTGCTGCAGACCACCCGCACATAGATAAAGCAGCAGCATTGGCAAAACTGCATGGTATGACCAACGATGGACGAATGCTTTACGGTCTGGATGTCACAGTTGCGGCATGGTCAGCAGTGGGGAAGCATCGTTGGTTGCGGATTTTGCGATGGCCAATTCTGCGTTACATTGCAGACGCCGTATATTGGCTGTTTGCGCGTTACCGGGCTCCGATTGCCTGGATGCTTACCGGTCGCAAGCACGGTTCTTGTGCCGCAGAGAATTGCTCTCCTGGTGATGATTCCAGCTTCGGATCGTCTTCATGAGCACAACACCTGCCGCTTTAGTTATCGGGGCTGGTAGTTCGCTGGCGCAGGCAACGATCAATGAATTACTGACTCACGGTAAAGCAGTCATTGCCGTTTCCCGTTCCGATGTATCCAAAACTATTGAGGATAAATCCAGATTGGCCGGTCTGGTCTCGGACTATAGTGAAGAATCAATCGAAGAAATCATTGCTGGGTTAGTCGCAGAAGAGTCCAGCGTTGATCAGGTGTTTATATTCAATGGGGTGCTTCACAATGGCAGCATCACGCCAGAAAAAAGACTGGAGCAGGTGAGCGAAACCCAACTGCTGAATTCCTTTAGGGCCAACACCGTAGTGCCAGCGCTGTGGTTAAAGCACCTGAAAAAACTATTGCGCAAACAGGGGCAAGTCCTGCTGACAGTGTTAAGCGCCCGGGTGGGAAGTATCTCTGACAACCGGAAAGGTGGCTGGTACGGCTATCGCGCATCGAAAGCCGCTTTAAATATGTTGCTCAAGAGTGTGGCGATCGAATATCAGCGTGAAGCGAAGAACGTTTCATTTCTGGTTTATCATCCCGGTACCACTGATACACCTCTTTCGAAGCCTTTTCAGAGGAACGTATCTCCCGAGAATTTATTTACACCGGACTTCGCGGCCAGGAAACTACTCGAGGTGATTAACGACCTCGACCGAACAGAATTGATTCAATTCAGAGACTGGGACGGTAACTCAATCAGCTGGTGAAGAGATTACTTGCTGGTCACCGCCCTTACATGGTCAGGCAGTGGAGACTCCAGCGGGGCAAGAGTCCGAAATCCTTCCAGCATGGCGGTAATTGCATCTTCGAGACCGGCATCTTTTACATCCATTTGCGCAGGGCCGCGTTCCAGTTCAACCCGGCCGTGTATGTATGCCCATAAGGAAAACGCACAGGCATCTTCCGCGCCCGGCACTGCATCACTGACCTTTCCATGCAACCAGGCCCAAAATTCAAGCCACGCCTGAATAGCTGGATCACCTGGAAGTGGCTTGCCGTTAAAATACGCAGAGTAGGCATGGGGACGTCGGCGGGCGAAGCCAAGATAACGTCGGGATATGTCAATCAGCACCTGATCAGGGTCCATCCCTTCGTATTCCTTGTCCCGCCGTTGCAGATAGTGATGCAGCTCTCTAGTTGCGGTCTCGCCCATTAGAGTAGTCAGCCCCTCTCTATCTTCAACGTAGCGATAAAGCGCATTGGCCGTGACCCCGATGTGCTTGGCGAATTCCCTTAGCGACCAGTTGTCCCAACCTTTTTCTTCCGCAAGAGCCAGTGCCTGCTTGCCCAGGGTCTCGGTTTCTATTTGTGCCGGATAAGCCATTGCTAACTGTGTGAATTTAAAGGTTGACAGTATATATCTTCTTTCGCCAAAATATAGTTCACAGTGTATATCTTCGAGGACAAAACAATGCAAAAGGCTCCTGTATTAGTTACTGGTGCTACCAGTGGTCTGGGACGGAAAACAGCACTCGCATTGGCTAAGGCTGGCTGGCCGGTTGTGGTGGGTGGTCGCCGGGCAGAACTCGTCAATGAGTTGGTAAAGGAAATCCATGCTTTGGGTGTCGATGCTTCGCCATTTGTCGCGGATCAGGCCGACCTCGATCAACTCAGAGCAGCAATTCGAAATCTGGGTGAGACCGAGTTAGGGGGAATCATTGCGAACGCAGGTATTACAACGGAACAGAACCTGAAGACCAA
>JAKSCP010000378.1 GCA_022360535.1 Pseudomonadales bacterium
ATAAAAAAGGCAATCGCGAAAACCCGCAGATAATGCAGCTCAATGATTGGGTGCTGGAATCCAATCAAGGTAGCTGGCATAAACCACCGGAACACATCGTCTGGAGTGAGGCACAACTGCAGCAAGGCCGCGATATTATCGCGCAATATGCTGAGTTTCCTTGCTGGGGATTTAAAGATCCACGCGCCTTGATTACCCTTGAAGGGTGGCGGCAACTCTTGCCGCAGATGGAGTTTGTCGGGATCTTTCGCCATCCGGCTCTGGTGGCGCGGTCCATCAATGCGCGCAATGAAAACCTGTCACTCGAGGCGGGTCTGGATTTATGGGTACATTACAACACACGACTCCTGGCTCTTTTGAAGCAAGCCCCGTTTCCGCTGCTGCATTTTGCTCCTGTTGAAATCGATATGCTGCACAGTGTTCGCAGTCTGGCCAGAGTTCTAGATCTGCCCTATCCCGAGCGCATTGATTTTTACGATGCGGCGCTGGTGAACCAGGAAGACTGGCAGCTGCAGGCCTTAAGTCCCAGGGTAGATGAGCTCTACACAGCGCTAAAGGAGTTGGCACAGTAGTCTCTGCTGGCGCAGTGATGTCATAATGCTGGTAACCCAGTATCAAACTCAACGGACATTTATGTCAGGAGTATGAAGTGAATAATAAAACACTGGCCGCCCTGTTTTTAATGTGTATGAGTCAGGTCGCACTGGCGGCAGACAATGGCTATATCACGCCCCGTACCGAATTTGGCGCACCTGATTTGCAGGGTATCTGGTCAATTGCGACCCAGACGAATCTGGAGCGGGCAGATCAATTCGAAGGTAAATTGGTTATCACTGAAGAGGAAGCGCTGCAGATTGAAGCGCGCTACCGAGCCTTTATCGATGCCAGCAGTCGATCCAGTGACCCCAATCGCGAAGCCCCTACCGCCGGACGCAACGTCGGTGGCTACAACACGTTTTGGATGGATCCGGGTGAGCGTTTGGCTATGGTCAATGGTGAAATGAGGACTTCCATTCTCGTCGAACCGCAGGATGGCAAGTTACCTTACAGTGAACAGGGGCGGGCAAATTACGCTGCGGCGATGCGCCGAAGAAACTCCTACGACGGGCCCGAGGTACGACCGCTGGGTGAGCGCTGCGTGGTCGGATTCGGTTCCACGGGTGGGCCGCCCAAACTTCCCGTGCTCTACAACAACATGACACAGATCGTACAAACTGAAGACTATGTGATGTTGATGGCTGAGATGAATCATGATGTGCGCATCATTCGACTCGACAGCGAGTTCCAGAGTCCACCTCAATATAAGTGGATGGGGGATTCCATCGGCTACTATGAAGATGACACACTGGTGGTGGTGACCACAGATTTTCATCCACAACAAAGTTTGCGTTCTTCGCTGGATCATCGTTTCTACGGTTCCCAGCAAATGAAGGTGACCGAGCGTTTCACCCGCGTTAGTGAAGATGCCATTCTTTATCAGTTTACTGTTGAAGATTCGCAAAACTACTCACAGGCCTGGAGCGGTGAGTTGCCGATGAATCGCAGTACCGAGCAGATGTTTGAGTACGCCTGTCATGAAGGTAACTATGCCTTGCCTGGAATTCTGGCTGGAGCCCGCACAGCTGATGTCGAAGGAGTGGAGTACGCTCCAACCGATCCAAACTAACGCTTGGAGATTAGCTCTAACCCAGTTTGTCTTCTCTGTCCTTGAATAACTCGCGACATATTGCAGGTCTGGACGGCCTGCGAGGTATCGCGATTCTTTCTGTTCTCGTATATCACCTGTTTTTCTATTTCTTCGCCGACTACCTGCCTCTGGTCGCTGGTGGGTTTCTGGGTGTGGATCTCTTCTTCGTGCTAAGTGGCTTTCTCATCACTTACTTGAGTCTGCAGGAATTTGAGACCCGGCAATCTTTGCATATCGGGAAGTTTTATTTGCGCCGAGTGTTGCGCCTGATTCCAGCGCTGGCGGTGTTTCTTCTAGTGATGGTGATCGTGTTTGCAATTACTGGCGAACTGCAGGGCAGTGGTCGTTTCTTCTTCTCTGTGCTTTTCTATTTTCATAATTGGATGGTTTATTTTACTTTGCAAACTCCAGAAGTCTTCGGACATTTATGGTCACTGTCCATTGAAGAGCAGTTTTATATTTTTTGGCCTTTTGTTCTGCTGGTGATCCTGCGTTTACTCCCTTCAAAGGTAACGATGATTGTGCTTTTGCTGATTGTTTGTGGCGTTGCCTTTTTGCGATTCAAGCTATGGGAGGGAGTGGATAGCTGGTTGCAACTCTATCTGCGTACCGATATGCGCATTGACGGATTTTGTGCTGGCGCCTTGACTGCTTTTCTCTGGCGTTACCAGCGAATTGACTTGTTGGTTAGCGCGCCACTGGTCAGGTTGGCAGCACTTCTTGGCTACTTGTTAATGATCTATCTTTTTGACGCAAGTCAGGGCTTCTACTATCAGTACGGCGCTTTGATGTTAAATGGTTTGGCCGTACTTTGGATAATGACTTGTTTCCAACAAGAATCAGCACAGCAATCATGGTTGGAATGGCGATGGCTACGCTACCTGGGAACTCGCTCCTATGGAATGTATCTCTGGCACTTTCCAGTGTTTTTGTATTTTTCTCAGTGGCTTAATGGTTTGCCAGCACTGTTTGCGGCAGCGATTGCCTTGTTCATGACCTTATTAGTTACTGAAGTATCTTTTCGGTTCGTAGAAATGCCGTTCAATCGAATTCGTAAAACCAAGGCTCAGGCGGAATATGCGACTGTTGCTA
>JAKSCP010000379.1 GCA_022360535.1 Pseudomonadales bacterium
AAGATTGAAGAAGTATTGAAAGACAGCAATGGAGACCTAGAGCAAACGGCGCAAACGCTAGTGGATACAGCTAATCGCAATGGCGGCAAGGACAACATCTCCGTCATTCTGATGCAAATTGCTAAACAGCAGCGAGACACGGACTGAGCAGCTTAACGAGTTATTTGAAGAGTAAGTACTATGCCGGGCAAACTGGAATTTAGCTTCAATGCGAACAAAATTGGCGAGTTCAATCTCGACAAGGAAGTAATGACTATCGGGCGCAAAGAAGACAATGACATCTGCATCGAAAATCTAGCGGTTAGCGGACATCATGCCAAACTGCTTACTATTTTTGATGACTCATTTCTGGAGGACCTGGACAGCACTAATGGCACCTATGTCAACGGACAGCCGATAAAGAAGCATCCTCTCAAAAATGGCGATGTCATTACCATTGGAAAGCATGAGCTTCGCTATCTCAATGAAAACATGAGCATGGAGGACGATAGCGAGAAAACAGTATTGATCCGACCAAAAACTCAACAGCCAACTTATCCTAATTCTGTCGCTCCCAATGAAATTGAGTACGAGCCGGACACCAAGAAAGATGCGTTGGAGTCCGCTAAGCTGCAGATTCTTAACGGGTCGGGAGCAGGCAAAGAACTTCCACTTAATAAGTCATCGGTAAAACTGGGTAAGGCTGGTGCGGAGGTCGTGCAGATCAATCGCCGACCCGATGGACACTTTATCGTCTGCCTGGACAAACCTGCAGGCAGCGCCCCGCCCCGTGTAAATGGCGAAGACATAGGTGCAGGTGCGCGCAAGTTGCAAAATCACGACGTCATCGAAATCAATCGATTAAAGATCGAATACTATCTGGCCAGTTAAACCAATTCTTAAAATTGACTCATAAAAAAACGCAGGCATTAGCCTGCGTTTTTTATTGCGGAAACGAATTCCTATATCGACTCGAATGCGTCGGTTAGTATTCCGGGGGTCAGTATTTGCGGCAAGATCACTGGTTCCTGAGCAGGATCGCCCGGGTACAAGACATACAGAGGAACCGAAGGTCGATTGAACTGTTCCAGTACTGCAGTGATTTCTGGATCTTCGTTAGTCCAGTCGCCCTTCATATAGGTGATGTCATTATCGGTCATCGCTTGTTGCACTCGATCCGTGCTAAGTGAAGTCTGTTCGTTGGCCAGGCAAGTAATACACCAGGCAGCCGTCATATTGACAAACACTGGCCGCCCTTCGGCACGCAATTCATCCACACGTTGGCTGTTGAAGGCAATGTAGTTTTGTCCGGTTACCGCCCCGTCGGAATCCGCATCGGCCACACTGGGTGCCAAAGTCTGAAGAAACGGGGTTTGCATAAGATAGATAGCAATAGCGATGGTGCCCAGACCGACCGCATAGTTAACGGTTCTGAACAGTGGTCCCATGTTGAAGCGTCGTTGGTACAACCACGCTGCAAAAGCAAACAGGACACAGACACCAAGCACCAGCGCCATACCCATCACGCCTACCTGATTACCAAGCACCCACAGGAAGAACAGGGCTGAGGCATACAGTGGAAAAGCCATAAACTGTTTGAAGGTTTCCATCCAGGGTCCAGGCTTGGGCAGGTAGCGGAACAAAGCCGGCACGAAACTCAGCAGGAGTATGGGAGCAGCCATACCTAATCCGAGAGCAACAAACACAGCCATGGCAACAACCCAACTCTGTGACAAGGCAAAACCGATGGCAGGACCCATGAAAGGCGCCGTGCAAGGTGTCGCCACCGTCGTTGCCAGCACACCGGTAAAGAATGAGCCGC
Source organism: Pseudomonadales bacterium (assembly GCA_022360535.1). Taxonomy (GTDB): domain Bacteria; phylum Pseudomonadota; class Gammaproteobacteria; order Pseudomonadales; family Pseudohongiellaceae; genus UBA9145. The sequence goes on from JAKSCP010000379.1 coordinate 1,802, forward strand.
GGTAACCGCCTTGTGTCGTAAGGCTGCCTCCAGCTCCCATCAAACCAGTACCTATCTCAAACACGCCGGAAAGGCTGAGACCCATCAAGAAAAAGAGATAGACGATAAAGGCCAGGAACCAGGGCTGCTGAAACTGGAATGCCCAGCCCACTGCTTCGCCCCCGGCTCTGAGCGCAATCAACACTGAGGCCAGCACGACGAATGCAGCAATGACTCCAGCGGTATAGACGATGCCATCCATACGTTGTTTGTGCTGTGACTCACCGGCATTCTTGGTAAAACTAAGTGCTTTCATTGAGAGCACAGGGAATACACAGGGCATAAGATTGAGGATCATGCCGCCAAGGAAGGCCAATCCCATAAAGAGTAGCAATGAACCTTCGCCACCCGAGCCGCCTGAGTTGCTATTGTTGGCCAGAGCCGCTGCCGGCATGATGGTTGTGGTATTGGCATCTGCTGCCGGATTCGCGAAATCGAATGCGGCACGTCCACCCTGTTCATTTTCAATTACCAGCACACCATAGACTTCAGACAGATCTTCCAGCATGCGCCGTGGCTGCTGGTGGGTGATCTGCAGCAGGCTAGGCTGGATGCTGACGTCGCGAAGCGGACCAGGCTTGATTACCCGACGCTGGTCCGGAAAGAAATAGGCTTCGTTGTAGTTGGCGAATACGGGGTCAGGTGACTCAAATCCGAGACTTACCCTTTCTCCAGCAACAGCGATTAAAGAATTGATGCTGTGATCAGTGGCTGGAAGTTTTTCACGGTTACCGGCGAACAACTCTGTCTTGGTAGCATCGAGCTCAGCTACTTCTGCAACAGGCAGAGTAATACTCAAACGCTGCTCGCCGGGAATGCAAATCTGCTCACAAACATTCCAATAAGCCAGTGTACTGAGTTCCACCGTGTCGCCGACATAATCCGCTGGAATGGTGACTGCCACTGGATGTAAAACTTCTTCTTCATAGCCGAAGTTCACCAGATCAGTTTCGTAGAATGGTAGCCAGTATGGAGCTGGCCACTGCATGTCTCCGATCTGTGTGCCTTCAGGCGCATTCCATTCGTTAAGGCTGGTTGGCTCCCCACTGTCGCCACCCATCTTCCAATAGGTATGCCAATGTTCAGCTGGATCCAGGCGCAGGCCTAACAAGGTGGTTTCGCCGGGCACTATAGTGGTGGTCTCGGACACCAGTTCCACTTCGATGCTGTGATCCCAGGCTACTGCGCTTCGTTGCGCACTGATGTCGTAAGCACGACGGTTGCCATCGTCATCTATATAAGAAAGCAGGCCGGCCAGTTCGTTGCGAGCGGCATCATAGCGTCGGTGTTGTTCGGTACTGATTTGGAGTCGACCGCCATCCAACATGACGTCACGATAAGGGGCATAACGCATGATGCGGCGCTCAAGCGGGAAAAACCAGGCCTCATCAATCTCGGAAAACTCATCAGCGTCACCCTGCACCATCACGTTGATCTTGCCATCGTGATCGTTGAACTGTGCTACAAGCTGATGCTGGTCAATAGGCACCGGGGTCATAGCCCGGGTTTCTGCAAAATCCGCCTGCCAGCGACTGTCTATTTCAGCGGCTTCACCGACTGGCAGAGACAACGCAAATTCTGCCTCACCAGGAATACAGATTTCTTCGCACACCTGCCATTCAATGGTAGTGCGCATATCAAAAACATCGCCGCTAAAGTCTGCCGGTACCGTCAATGGCATGGGCAGAAACACTTCCCGCTCGTAGGTGAAGGTCACCAGTTCGCTTCCCAGGAAAGGCGTCCAATCCGGGATGGGCCACTCTATATCACCGACGCTGGCACCAGCAGGCAACTGCCAATCAATGGCGCGGGTAGCTTCACCACTATCCCCACCGAATTTCCAGTAGGTATGCCAGTGCTCGATTGGATCCAGTCGAATGGCCAACCAGGTAGTATCGCCAGGAACCACATTGGTGGTTTCCGCCAGTAATTCCACTTCGATCTGATCGGTGCTGTGGACCTGTGCGGTCAGCATCGTGGTGCAAAGCAAAGAACTTAATAAAATCAATGCTTTAGAAATAGATTTAGCCATTCATTTCGTCCTGAGAACCGAGGAGAAACACTACCATAATGGACCTATGCTAGTGTGCCAAAAGGTAACAAAATGCCGCTTTTCTGTCATGGTATGCCATGGGTGAATCGGCCGATTTGAGGCGCTCTTCAACCTCTCATAACGCCTCTAGCGCCCATGAGTTGATTCTGCATACACCACATTCCAGGCAATAGACCTGAATCCGAAGGATTTCGTGCATATTTGTGCGGATTAATCGCTCATTCGGCGGTGAGGATATGCTCTACCATCAGTTGCACACTGCGGTTGCCCCGGTATTCATTCACGTCAAGCCGGTAGGCCAGATGCATCGATCGACAACTCTCGGCAGGCCAGTCTTCATCCTTCACATTAAAGGCGATGGCATCCACTACCTGATCCGGTTGTGTTTCCGGGCTTAGCAGCATTTTCAGATGCTTCTCTCCTACTCTGCGCATCTGACGCAGCAGGAAATGATCATCGAATACGGGCTCAGGGAAATCCTGGCCCCAGGGTCCAGCGAAGCGAAGGGTTTCAGCGCAATGAAGATTGATATCTTCAGCGGGTACAGAGCCATCACTTTCGATGACGGCTTGTAGTTGTGACTGGCTGAGCAATCGATCTGCCTCCTGCGCGAAGGCCAACTGGAAATCTGCGAGTTTGCTCTGCTCCAGACTCAATCCTGCTGCCATGGCGTGGCCACCAAACTTGGTTATCAGCCCAGGATGCCGGCTTGCGACAGCATCCAAAGCATCACGAATATGAAAGCCCTTGATGGATCGAGCCGATCCCTTAAGTTCGGAAGTTTCACCATCGGTGGCATTGGCAAACGCAATGACAGGACGGTGAAACTTATCCTTGACCCGGGATGCCAGAATACCCACGACACCTTGGTGCCAACGTCCATCGTATAAGCATAATGCAGCAGGCAATGCCTCTTCCTGTAAATCCAGTTCTTCCAGGGCGGCAAATGCCTGCGCCTGCATCTCTGCTTCAATCTGCCGGCGATCCTGATTCATTGCATCCAACTGCTCTGCCATATGCGTTGCTTGCGCTGCATCATCGGTGAGCAGACACTCAATGCCAGTGGACATATCATCAAGCCGTCCCGCCGCATTGAGTCTGGGTCCCAAACCGAAGGCGAGGTCGATTGACGTGATCTGCGCCTGCTTGCGTTTTGCTGCCGCGATTAGCGCCGTGATACCGGGGCGACAACTTCCAGCACGAATACGTCGTAAGCCTTCGTCTACAAGAATTCTGTTATTGCGATCCAGCGGAACAACATCAGCGACCGTACCGAGGGCAACCAAATCCAATAACTCCGCCATATTTGGCTCTGCTCGCGACTGCGATTCAAACCAACCCTGTTCTCTAAGCCGCGAACGCAGTGCCAACAACACATAGAAGATCACTCCCACACCTGCGATGCTCTTACTGCTAAACTCACATCCAGGTTGATTAGGATTCACGATCGCATCAGCGTCTGGCAGTCGTTCCGGTGACAAATGGTGATCGGTTATAAGGACTTTGATTCCCGCCGACTGTGCAGCGTCTACGCCAGCTGTACTGGAGATACCATTGTCGACTGTTATGATCAGATCGGGCTGCCTGGTCTTGGCCAGTTCTACAATTTCAGGAGTGAGGCCGTAACCGTAGTCGAAGCGATTGGGTACGATGTAATCAAGTTGCTGCGCGCCAAATTGTCTCAACGCGATCAGAGCCAAAGTGCAACTGGTGGCACCATCTGCATCGAAATCTGACACAATCAAGATGCGCTGCTGCTCAGCAAGTGCAGTTTCCAGGAGAGCGCAAGCTGCGTCCATTCCCTTTAAGCTAGCTGGTGGTAACAGGTTGGAAAGTCCAAGTTCCAGCTCGGAAGCAGCCGCAACTTTGCGCTGTCGATAGATGCGCTGCAATAGAGGGGGAATTGAATCAGGAAGAGCCAGAGCTTCGTTTTGTGTTCGCCGTTGCAGTTTTACCATGGGCAGTGAAACTGGCTTATCCTCAAAGATTCTCTGTGATGTATCCGGTTATCGCCTGCAACTCTGCCGGTACCACTTGATAACGCTCTTCGCGCTCAAACAAATCCTGCATGTGAGGCGGCAGCTCCGGTACCGGTAAACCTGCAGCAGTGACTGCGTCGCTGAATTTTGCCGGATGCGCTGTGGCCAGAGTAATAATCGGAGCCGCAGATTTCTCCCGACACAGGCGAGCCGATTGCACACCTACCGCGGTATGGGGATCCAGCAGCATGTCGTTTTCAGCTTTCACCCTGGCGATCACTTCACAAGTGGTTTCATCATCCACACTGGCACTGTCGAATACTGATCTCACTTGCTGCCATTGTGCTTCACTTACATGCAGGGTTTGTTTACCAAAGGCGTGCATGAACTCAGCAAGCCGATCGCCGTCACGCTCAAACAGATCGAACAGATAACGCTCGAAGTTTGATGACACCAGTATATCCATGCTGGGCGAATAGGTTTTACTGAGGCCAGTAACTGAATACTCGTTGTTGCCAATAAATCGATGCAGGATGTCATTCTTGTTGGTCGCCACTATCAATCGGTCCACCGGTAACCCCATGCACTTTGCCAGGTAGCCTGCATAGATATCACCGAAGTTACCAGTAGGCACTGAGAAAGAAACTGCTTTCTCTGGCGCGCCCAGTTTCAGTGCTGCCGAAAAGTAATAGACGATCTGCATCAGGATACGGGCCCAGTTAATGGAGTTAACCGCCACTAGTTGCCGACCTGCTGGCAAGAACGACTGATCAGCAAAGGCAGCTTTCACCAGGCGCTGACAGTCGTCAAAATTGCCCTCTACGGCCAGGTTGAATACGTTGCTTCCTGGCACCGTGGTCATTTGTTTCCGCTGCACATCCGACACTCTCTGATAGGGGTGCAGAATGAATATGTCCACATGATCTGAGTGACGACAGCCCTCCAGGGCAGCCGATCCAGTGTCGCCGGAAGTCGCTCCCAAGATCACCACTCGTTGCTGGTTTTTCTTTAGCACGTAGTCCAACAAGCGCCCTAAAACCTGCAGAGCAAAATCTTTAAACGCCAGCGTTGGCCCATGAAATAACTCGAGAATGTATTCGCCATCATCGAGTTCAACCAGAGGCGCCACATCGGGATGATCAAAATCCTTATAGCTGTCTTCGATGATGGTTTGCAGTGCAGCAGTTGGAATTTCGTCACCGATAAATAACTGCGCTATCTCGAGAGCTAGCTGGGGATAGCTCAATGCCTTCCAGGCCAACATCCGCTCAACACTAACTTGTGGGAGTGACTCTGGCACGTAGAGGCCACCGTCCGGTGCCAGACCAGTCAGCAGAACCTGTTCAAAAGTCTGCGGGTTGCCCTTACCTCTTGTGCTGATGTATCTCACTGGTGGTTTCTCTTTCGTTGAATCGACAAATGACAACGACTAAGCAGCTTCGCCATGGAATGGTTCCACACGAATGCGCGTGATATTGCCAGTTACCTCGTCAAGTGCTTCCAATGCAGCGATGGCCTGATTGAGATTCTTCTCAATGACGGAATGCGTCAGAATGACAATCGGTACACTCTCACTGCTGGGTTCTTTCTGGATGACTGCCTCAATGCTTATCGACTGCGATTGCAATACGCTGGATATCTTGGCCATTACCCCGACCTTGTCCACCGCTGGAATGCGTAAATAGTATTCGGCAGTGATATCTTCAATCGCCAGAACGGACAAATCGTTTCTGGTATTTCGATAACCAAGACCTGGATACACCGGCTGTGACGCACCGGCCTCTTGTTGCCTTGCTATATCGATGATGTCCGCGACTACTGCGGAAGCAGTAGCTTCTGCCCCCGCCCCGGGACCGTAGTACATTGTAGAGCCTACTTTGTTGCCACTCACCAGAACCGCATTGCCTACCCCACTAACACTGGCCAACAATCGCGACTTGCCAAGTAGCGTAGGATGTACGCGCATTTCAACTCCCTTGTCGCTGCGTTGCGCTATGCCCAGATGTTTAA
>JAKSCP010000500.1 GCA_022360535.1 Pseudomonadales bacterium
CACCTGATGGCTTACCGATTGAGCTTCGTAAAGCACTGCGACTGGTGTCTGATAAGAATACGGTGGCCATTAAGCTGATTAGCGTTGGATACGAACGGTATCTTTCCAATGACTTCCGAAGCATTGGCTATGACTACACCAAGCTCCGATCGGAGTATCTCGAACGCCTGACCAAGACAATGGAAGAACTTGTAGCTGAACTCTGTGCCGATGGTTACAGCATTACCTGTGAAGTTGGTTGGGCACATCCACGATACGAGTTAATTGTGAAATTGGCACAAGAATTCGGTGCTGATCTGTTAGTACAGCATTGTCGGGCTTACGGTACGGTTAAGCACCTGCACCTAACGCACGATAGTTGGGAGTTGGTGCGCCACTGTCCTGTGCCTTTGCTGTTGGTTAAGGACGGAGACTGGGGTGATGATATTGTGCTCATGACTGCTGTGGACCCCCTTCACAGCCACAACAAACCCTTGCAGTTAGACGATGATTTGATTACTGCTGCACAGACAATTGCAGGTATCACGAATGGCGACGCTCATGTAGTGCATGCCTACGCGGAATCAGCTCGCCCCTTCGCGCCGGCAGGAAGGATCAAAGACGAGCACGAAGCGGCATTCAATGAATTGATGGCCAACTATGATTTCGATGACGCTCACAAGCATCTGATCGATGAATCACCAATCGACGCCCTGCAACATTATGGCGAAAAGATTAATTCCGATTTAGTGATCATGGGTGCGATTTCACGATCCCGTATTCGGGAGGCCCTGGTTGGGAGTACAGCCGAAAGCGTGTTGGACTACATCAAGACTGACATTCTGATCATCAAGCCAAACAGCTCTTAAGGGGCGCATTTTTCCATTGCCATTGCTTTCGATCTGCTGAAGGCAATGGCACTCATCTCTGCCGAATAATATTTCCGCAATACTTACAGAAACGAGCGTCCATATCGTGGCCAGTTGCTTTGCAGCTGGAGCACTTTCTGTCTTCAGCAAGGTTTTTTCGGCTGCGATTCTGATACTCGTTCATCAGTTCAGCACCTATTATGCCAGTGGGCACTGCGATGATTGCGTAGCCACATATCATTGCTAGTCCTGCCACCAATTGCCCCAGTGGTGTCTGTGGTGAGATATCTCCGTAACCAACAGTAGTGATGGTAACGATTGCCCAATAAATAGATCGGGGAATGTTGTTAAATCCATGTTCCGGCCCTTCGATAATGAACATCAGCGCGCCGAAGATGATGATCAAAGTGAGTACTGAAAACAGGAAAACGAATATCTTGCGTCTTGCTTGCAGCAGGGCCGTGTAAAGTAGATTGGCCTCGCCGATGTAGCGAAACAGTTTGAGAATTCGGAATATTCGTAGCACACGCATGATACGAATGACGATGAGAAACTGTGCGGAGGGAAATAGAAAAGCAATATAGGTTGGCAGTATTGAAAACAGATCAATCAAGCCGTAAAAACTGGATGCATAGCGAATTTTGTTCGGTGTGCTGTAGAGTCTCAGAATGTACTCGATGGTAAAAACAATTGTGAAGAACCATTCGAGCTGGAACAGAAACTCGCCAAAGCGCAGATGGTAGCTTTCTACTGAGTCTAAGAGTACTGCTGTAACGGAGATAACAATCAGACAGATCAACACGACATCAAAGGTACGGCCAGCTTTAGTGTCGTAACCGAATATGACGTCGTAGACAGTCTTTTGCAGATCGCTCTGCACAGAGTTTTGCATCAGGCGCTTCGTAATCCCTGGTTCGCTGGTAGTAGGGTCAGAATACCAACCCCTTTAATCCTGGGTTAGGACTTTAACACGAGAATATCGCAGGGGCAGTCCTCCAATATCTTCTCCGCTGTATTTCCAACGATAGCGCGTTCCAGGAAGTTTCGAGACAAGGCCCCGAGGACCAGTAAGTTCGCTTGCGTTCGATTGAGAAACGCTAATAGACTGCTATTGAGTTCGCCGCGGCTGAGTTCCAGAGCATCTTCCGGAATGTCATGTCCATCCATGACGGCGAGTACTTTGCTGCGATGCTGATTCTCTATGCGCTGCAAGTGTTCTTCGGTCTCCCCGCCTAATGGGAACAGGGCGCTGACAAAAGGATAGTAGGAGTGAAATACCTTCACCGGTTGTCCAAAAGTCTTGCCCATTGCAGCCGCACCGTTCAATAGCACATGGTCCAGTTTCGATTGCTCGGCTTTGACATGCATCGGATCTATGGCAGTGGCAATACAGCCTTCTTCCTTCCAGTGTTGTGGTTTAACCAACATGAGGGGAAACGGACACTTACGAATCAATCGCCAATCGGTGTTGGTGATGACGCCACGTTCCAGGGCGCTGTGATGATGGGTGCTCTTAATTACCAAATCAGGCGAAATCTGTTTCGCTGTTTCGATAATAGATTCTGCGAGATGATGGTTTTCCGTAAACTGGCTGTAGGCTTTAATGCCGTCAGCAGTAAATTCTTCAACCAGTTCTTGCAGTATTTTTTCGAAGTGTTCGGTGAATAGTTTGCGCTGAGTTTCGAAAAATTTGCCGTCTATCCCTTCGTAGATGTAGGAATGTTCGCCCAGCGTGTTTTCATTGTTGATAAACAGGTGCAACTCCGCTCCTGTTGCCTTCGCCACTAACTTGGCGCGGTTAACTACGAAGTCACGTTCTACAGTGGGATCAACAACCACGAGTGCTTTTTTGATTTCGACCATTGGTTACACCCTTATCCTTTGTCGTTTATAAAACGGAAGTCAGGGCAGGTGGGCCTGCCCTGAATTTTCCATGGCTGCAATATGTGTTCTGCCTACTTCACGGGAATTCGCTGACTGGCAGGTGTTTCCGGGATTGCCTGTGCCTTGGGCACGGTGAGGGTCAGCACGCCGTCACTAAAATTGGCGGCTATATCGTCCTGGGTGGTCCCGGGGGCAACGCTAAAGCTTCTACTGATGGCGCCACTTGAGCGTTCTCTATAGATGACTTTGCCTTTTTTCTTTTCCTCGGTTTCAGTTTTCTTGCTGGCGGCGACAGTCAGAACATCGTTTTCTAAAGTCACTTCAATGTCTTCCTTTTTTACGCCAGGAAGGTCAGCATGAATCTCATAGGATTCATCAGTTTCATGGACATCGACCCGCATACCAGCTAATGCCTCGGAGTCTTTGTTCCTTAGGCTTGGTCTGTTGAAGCCGTGGAAAAAGTCATTGAATAAAGAGTCCATATCAAAGATCTGGTTTCTTGGTATCAAGTTCATCGTCATGCCTCCTGATTCGATACACTGCTCTCGTTTGTTCTGAGCTTGTGGATATAATGGTTTATAAGATTTACATAGGGTCCCGTGCTCTCTTTTCAAGCTTCACGGATCATTGTTGAGCAATCACCTCGTCGGTTTTTGATTTAGGTCAACAGAATTTGGCAGTGCTTACCCTAGAGTGATTCTGGAGGCGACGAGTCACGCTTATTGGTATCATAAGAACTGGTGTTTACAGTTTATTGGCGCGACGGGATTTCATGTAATGCAAGGGCAGTCCTATTTGAGAAAAATGCAACCGATGCTGCTGGGCGTACTGGCTGGTTTGCTTGTGGCATGCACACAATCAGGTACGGTGGGCGAGCGACCACAAGCTATCGTCCCGTTTACTCCTGACATCAGCATCAACGAAATCATGGTGGCTCAAATAGATCATGCGGCCTATGCCATCTGGGACGCTGGCAGCCCTGATGCGAATCCCACCGCAGAGGCCTGGCAGGAAGTAGAGCAGCATGCCATTCAACTCATCTCCAGCCGTGCAGCACTCACTATGGGTGGCACGGGCGTTAACGATGCAATGTGGATTGCTCAGCGGTCCTGGCGGGAATATGTATTGGATATGAATGAAGCCTCTGTCATGGCGCTGACCAGTGCCCGCAACCAGGACAAGCAAATGTTAACCAGGGCTGGCGATCTGCTTGTGGAAAGCTGCCTGGCCTGCCATCAACAATTCAAGCCGGAGATTCCAACAGAAGGGTATCTTAGAGGTCGTTAAAGCTAAGCCGCTTTAACTCGTTTTAACTCGCTCCCTTGATCATATTGCGAGCGATGATGATCTGCTGAATCTGACTGGTGCCTTCGTACAGACGAAACAGTCGGACATCTCTGTAGAAGCGTTCCACAGCATATTCTGACATGTAGCCAGCGCCGCCGTGGATTTGCACGGCGCGATCCGCAACCCGGCCTACCATCTCGGTTGCGAATAACTTACACGCCGAAGATTCGGTGCTAACGTTCTCACCATTGTCCCGCTTGCGAGCAGTCTCCAGAATCATGCATTTTGCGGCATAGGTTTCTGTCTGCGAATCGGCCAGCATCGCCTGGATAAGTTGTTGCTCGGCAATGGGCTTACCAAACTGCTTTCTTTGTATCGCATAGTCCAGAGCGTCTGCTATGAGTCTTTCGGCAACGCCAACGCTCACCCCGGATATGTGCAAGCGACCTCGATCGAGTACTTTCATCGCCGTAACAAAACCTTCGCCTTCTTCGCCGATGATGTTCTCCGCTGGTACACGACAATCTTCAAAGATGACGTCGCAGGTCATCGAACCTGCTTGTCCCATCTTGCGATCGACTGGACCCAGGGTGATGCCGGGTGAATTACTTTCGACAATGAATGATGAAATTCCGTGGGCACCTTTGATGTCAGGATTAGTGCGAGCCATGACATTAAAAGTATTGGCCACTTTTGCGTTGGTAATATAGCGCTTGGTTCCGTTGAGAATATAGTGATCCCC
>JAKSCP010000340.1 GCA_022360535.1 Pseudomonadales bacterium
GCCACCATGGTGATCAGCACCAACGGTGTGATAATCATGCGCAGAAGATTGACGTAGGAGTTAGCAACTACATTGGTCCACACCAGTGTTTCCGTGGCTACATCAGAGGAATAGCCAAAAACGAACTGCAGATAGAATCCGAAGACGCTGCCGGCAACCAGTCCTGCCAGGACACGCCGGGACAAGCTTGTTTCGAGTTTGGTGAGCTGGAAGAGAAAGCTCAGTAGTGCTGTGAACAGCACCAGGTTGATAATTGCGTACATGGACATGATATGTCTCCTCAGCGTGAACGCTAGAGTTGCCCCGGGCCAGACCTATTCATGCAGTTTTTGATAGTTGGTCCAGGTGATGACTTAGTGGTCTTTTAACCAGCCTTCGTTCTCTCTTTCTGCTTTATTGCTCTTATTAAATCACTTACTGGAAGCGTCAGTGACCGGGGTAACTGGCTAGATCGCACCCCAGCCTCAACCGACCTGACTCAGCAGTATATCTACCCCACTGATTAAGACCAAATCCACAGCATAAGCTTCCCACGGAAGCCAGGATTGGAGCCGAATTTAGCGCTCTGCAAGCGTATTGATGTAACTCACCACATTGTGGATACCAGATTCGTCCACCAGGGTTTTTGACATAGTGCGCATCTGCTGGCCGAAGCTGTCATCCGGATGATGCCCGCGATAGTCAGCCATGAAATTCTTTAATTGGGTAACTAGATACCAGTCATTCTGGCCGGCAAGGGCTGGCGCACCCAGAGCTTCATTGCCTTCCGCCTGTTGCCCATGACAAGCAGCACAGGCGGTATAAAGCTGTTGACCTCTGGCCTCATCCCCTTCCACTGTTATCTCAGCAGGAATATAAGTCCAGCCGCCGACCCATTGCACGATGTCAGCGATACTCTCGTCTGTAAGCTTGACCGCCATCGGCTGCATGGCGATGCCTTCAATGTCTTTAGGATGAGTGCCCCGTATACCGGCGCGGAAGTTCTCCAGTTGCCGAACCAGGTACCAGTCTTCCATGCCCGCCAGTCGCGGCGCTTGCACACCTTCATTGCCACGACCATCCGCCCCATGACAAGTGGTGCAATAACGATCATCGAATGGCTCTCTTTCACTCTCGGCTGCTGCGCTCATACTGCTGACGCTCAACAGAAAAGCAAGTGTGAACAAGTTCCTCAGGATTTGTTTCATCGCGAATCGATACTCCATGTGATTCTAAACTGACGCTAGGCCAACTCTGCTCTTACGCGCTGATCGAGATCAGCCATCGCCCATTGCGCAGACATAATCGCACTCTCCTGCCAGGCGGAGTGCATGCTCATCTGATCGCCAATAATGTAGTGACGTCCATTCACTGGTTGCTGAAGCCTGTGATAAAGCTCTTCTTCATCATGGGTCCAGCCTTGTTGAAAATTACGCGACCATCGCGCCGAACAACCCAACATGTGGTTCATACGATGCCAGGCAATGGTGATCGGTTTCTCAACTAGATTACGGTAGTCTGCATGCAGGTTTTCGCCATCGCTTAAATGAGCCTCGATGCGTTGTTCCTGGGTCATCACAGTGTGATACATACCACCGCCGTAGTCGTAAGCACCCAGGACAATTCCCTTGTCTTTGTGAATACCGTGGGATGGATACCAGACCTGACGAGAAGGATTCGCCATCCAGGAGATGCCGCCATAGATATCGTCATCCTCCCAGAATCGGCGCTTGGCCTGGAAAGCAGCCTTGTAGGCCTCACCCCGTCGCACATACTTCATCGCCTGTACATAATCAGATGGGAAGTTGTGATCAATACCCACCATGAGATGTGTCGGTATACAGTTAAAACAATAGTCAGCTTGTAGGGTGTGACGCACACCGTCCTGGTCGTAGGCTATTTCAACACCGCTGTCGCTTACCTGAACCGATGCCACCATGGCACGGTACTTTACTCTGTCGCCAACATGATTGAGGAAACCATGAATGATCTTGTCCATGCCTCCTGTTGGCTGCATCAGCATTGGACCAGTATCACCCTCATTGGCATTCAGGAGTTGACGCCCAAGCCGTGTCTTTAACAGATCGCGAAAGGCGATCATGTCTTTCTGCACGCCGTGCTTCAAAAATCCGCCAGACGCGTAGCCTGCACGAAAACTGCCTTGGTAGAGATCGTCTTCTGAGAGGTCGCCGAAGGAGCGAATCATCCCCAATAGCGTTTCTGCTTCTGACTCACTGAATGGGGCATTGAGTTCTTCATGGCTTAGTGCTTTTGCCATTAATTCGGCCATAAAGCCTTTCATGTGTGTGGTGTAATCGATGTTGCGAATCGGTTTACCATCCAGCATGTTCTTGTCTTGCACATAGGAAGTCTTGTTTTCATTGATGAAGACTTCCAGCTCGACCCCTAACTCCTTACAGTAACTCAATAGATTTCGGTGCGTGCTGGGGATTCGTGCAGCACCGGCATTGAAATACATATGGGGTTCATCATCGAACTCGCAGTACTGACGATTACCGATCTCGTCAATGAGATCGCCATGGCGCACAGTGAAGATCCGGCCACCGCAGCGATGAGACGCTTCGAGAATGGTGCAGTCGTAGCCGAATTTGGCGAGCTCGTAGGCGACGGTTAAGCCAGAAAGTCCCCCGCCCAATATGGCGACTTTCCGCTGATTCGAGCCAAGCCCCAACAGATCCAACGAGGCCGCTGCAGCGCTGCCGGGAAGCAATCCCAGTGCAGTACCTGCCTTGAGCGCGGCCGCAGTTCCGCCGGTCGCGCTAAGTAAATTCAAAAACTCTCGTCTGGTTACAACTCCAGCCACAGTCTCTCCCCCTGTAATTGGTCTATATCCCTTAAATTACCTGCTCTTGAGAGCATTTGTCTGCTTCTGCTGTGGTAATTTAAGCGCGCAAGAATAGCATCTCCAGACCCCAAATTTGAGTGACAAATTGTCTCGGAAATAGGGCTTTTCGGACATTTTTGCGCCAGCGCAAAATGACATAGGATTTCTACCACAATCACTGATCGTTTTAAGCAAACTATAGGGAAGTAGACACATGAGTTTCGAAAAATATTACCCGGAAAAGATTCGACAATTGCCCCCTTATGAAGGCCGTTTCGAAGCCTTTCAATTGGCTTCGGAAAACTGCGACGTGCTATTCGCCAGCTATCCTGCGGGAACCAAGATTGAGCCTCACTCCCACGAGACAGAGAACGTCGGCGTCATTACAGTTGGCCAACTATTGCTGACAATGGATGGAGAAACTCAGGTCATTGCTGCGGGAGAGTGGTATCACGTTCCAGCGGGCAAAACTCACGCCGCCGAATTTCCGGAAGACACTGCGGAAATTGAGTTTTGGTTTGCCGATTGACTGCGTCCACTCTGCAGCAAATTGCTGATGCTGCGGGACATCTCAGTCGCAGTGAAGGGTTTACGCATTACTCTGTCAACTGCCACATTTGAGGTGTCCGTACCCTTTAACAAATCGCTGTGACCCGTACAAATGATACAAGGCAGGTCAGCTCTGCGTTCACGTATTGCGCGAATCAATCCGGTACCGGTGAGCCCGGGCATGACCTGATCGGAGATGACCAGATCAAACTTGTCGGGTTGCTTGTGGAACTGTTGCAAGGCTTCCGATGAATCGGTGTATGCATCTACTTGATAGCCAATCCGCGACAATAACTCATCCAAAGACTCCAATAGCTCCTCTTCGTCATCGATCAAAAGTATGTGCTCACCTTGGCCGGGCAGAAGCTCCTCGTGCTTGGGAGCACCATTGGTATCCTGCTCACCTGCATATAAAGGAAGATAGATCTCAAACTGCGTCCCCTTGCCTTCCGCAGATTGCAAGTTCATCACCGCTCTGTGGGCACGTACGATTTTGTAGACTATCGCCAGTCCCATTCCCGTTCCCTCTCCACCGCGGGTGGTATAGAACGGCTCGAAAATACGGGTCGTTTGTTCCGCCGACATACCACAACCGTCGTCCGTCACGCGCAATAAAACGTAGTTGCCGGGTTCCACTGTACCTTGTGAAAGGTAGAGAGTTTCCGCTACTTCCTTCGCAACCATTTCCAACAGGATTTCTCCATTGGCTTCGCCGATGGCAAGACTGGCGTTGGTTGCGAGATTCAGAATCACTTGTTGTATCTGGGTCGGGTTTGCGCGAACCGAAAATCGCTCCCCTTCTTTGCGAATCTTTAGTTCGATGTGGTTTGGAATCATTGCGCGCAGCATCTTGGAGGTCTCATCCACGATTTCCTCCAGCTCCACTGGGCGCTGATCGACACTCATGTCTTTACTGAAGGTTAATATCTGATGACACAACTCTGCCCCACGTTGGGTAGCTTTAACGATCTTCTCCAAATTGGATTTACTCTGCTCCGAAGTCTCGGTCAGTGAGTTAATTTCCGCGTAGGCGCTAATCACTCCCAGCACGTTGTTAAAATCGTGTGCAATCCCACCCACCAGATTACCCAGCGCTTCCATCTTCTGACTCTGTCTTTGTTGCTGTTCTTCACGCAGCCGTCGCGTCACGTCTCGTACCAGGGAGAAGTAACCCAGAACTTCACCCCCGGAACTGATGATTCGGGTACCAATAGTTTCACCTGCGAATGTACTGCCATCCGAACGTTTAAATTCAAGAATAATCGGTGTTAATTCTGTTTCCGGGCCATCCAGCATGGCCTGCTCCGCTTTCTTTTCAGCGTCATCTTTGAACGCGATGTGCTGAATTGCCTTGGTGCCGATTATCTCGGAAGGCCCAATACCGAAGACATCCTTGGTACTTTCATTGGCTGCATAGATGGTCCGGTCAGCATGGGTAATCAGAATCGCATCGGGAAAGCTGTTAATCACAGACTCGAAAAGGTTCTTCTGTAACGCCAGCTCTTGCATGTGCTGCGCAGAGCTTTGTTCTGCAGATTTGCGACGCTTAAGCGACAACAGCAAGGCTGCGATCAACAGGCTTTGTATGATCACAACGACGATAGCCGCGAGAATTTGTGAGCGATAGGTAGTCCATACCGAGAATGGATCGAATTCGACCACACTGCCTTGAGGAAGTAACTGTCGCGAAATGCCGAAGCGATCGAGTTGACGTCCGTCGAAATGGTAAGCGGCAGTACCGATGCCGGAAGACTGAGCTTCACCTTGCAACATAGCCAATGCAACTTTCGCTGCTTCCCGGCCCCGGCCCTCCGCAAAATCCATGTAGCCGCCTACAATGCCTCTGCCATGCAGTGAGTCGAAGCTGCCAAACAGGGGTAAATTGTCAACTTGATTGAGCTCTTCCAGCACATCCAGGGTTGAGAACATGTGTCCATCGAGATCGACTTCGTAACTCAGAAGATATCCCGCACTGTTTTCTGGAACGGGCGTTACGGCGTCAGCGATTTCGCTAATGTGCAGCCCCGATATATAGCGGATGGAAACATTGGGAAGCAGTTCATCGACTAATGACGCTACCTGCTCTCGCTGGATCGGGCCGTAACTGTCTACTCCTGAAAACACATAGAGTGTTGATAGTTCAGGAATCAGGGTTTTTGTTAAACGGAGAGTGGCATCAACAACTGAAGCCGGGTTTTCACTAAAAACGACAACTTCGTCATTACCTGAATCCAATGCTGGGTACTGCGAAAGCTGCGGTGCAACATAGATCGCAGGTACACCGGGGTAGATTTCATCGCCATACTCTTGTGCAAACTCCACACTGTTCGGCAGCACAGCAACCAGTACGCTAACCGGATCAAGCGCATGCTGTTCTTTGAGCATCGCGATCAGCGACTCTGGTCGCTGATCATCGTACACATTTATCCCCGAATAGATGACTGAAACCCGAATCGGCGCTTGTGAGGTGGAAGATTCTGTAATGGTGTCCCTGAAGGCAACATCGAATTGGTCACGCCAGACGCCAAGGTCGCCTGAATCGTGAATGATTAGTATGCGGTTTGGTAAGACATCAGTTTGAGCAACTGCCTGAGCGACTGATAGCGAAGCGATGAATAGAAGACAAGCTGAAACAGCAGCGCGACATAACGCTATGCTTTGACGAGGTGATCGATGCCAAACAGAATTAGCCATTTATCAGCCGCTATGCGCCTTGGTTTAGTGCAATTCGCAAATCGATTAACCGACTCACGAGAACCCGCCATAAGCGTACTCGCTCATACAGGATTAGCCAACCCGATTATTCACCAGGACAACCATGGGAGATTGGGAGATACTGAAATTTCGATCCGATTTCTATCTATATGTCGTTAATATTGCCTGGTCAGGCTAACGATAACAGCGACTTCCCTGGGTCCTCTGTCGACTGATGATCTAACAGATGTCCGACCTTGACCCAGATGAGAGTATCCACTTCGACATGGGGAGCATGCTGACTAAGATGGGGGTTTCGAATCCAGGTGCCGGCCGGATAGCGCCCATGTTCGTCGATGAACTCTCCCTCGATAACATAGATTTCCTCGCCCCCATAATGAGTGTGAGGCTGAAATCTTTCACCGGCTGGAAATTTGACCAGAGCCACCGATTCGGTACCGAAGGTATGTAAGGGCATCACTTTCAAGTTTCCCTGACCGGGGTACCACGGTGCTGCATTCGTGTCGACCAGAATGTGTTCCAGGTCTTTTCGCTGAAACTGATGCAGCTTAACGAGAATGATGCATCCTTCTTCGCTAAAAGGGGCATGGCAGAATCCTTCGGGGTTGCGAAAATAGGTGCCCGCACCATAGTCACCCGTTTCATCGGAAAAAACACCATCGAGAACCAGTATCTCCTCTCCCAATGGATGTCCGTGTTCCGGAAACCGAGATCCAGGTTCATACTTCACGATGCTGGTGGCATGACCTCTTTCGGCTTCTTCCCGCGCTAATGGTTTTCGCCAGACGCCCGGACGTGGGCTTGCTACCCAATCGAGCTGATCAGTATTGAGCACGATGCGCTCACTAAAATCCATGTTCAACAAAATCCAGTCTCCGTTCAAGATCAGGTCAGTAAGCCAGAAATCTGACCACGAGTATTAGAAGTCTTCAAAAGCCAGATCGGGGTATTCGCCATTAACCACGTACTCCCGCTGTTGCAGATAAGCGTCCTTTAGAAACAAATAGGAGTCACCAATCACCAAATCATCGAATAGCAACAAGTTGGAACGATAATCAACTGCTTCAGTTCCTGCCAAGCTATTTCTTGACGGCACATGATCAAGCTGGCGCAAGGGTTCCGCCAATGAATCAACACCCAGTCCGAAGGCATCTCGCAGTGTGCTGGGGCCAAAAAACGGCAACACTACATAGGGGCCGGAATCCACACCATAGTGAGCCAGGGTTTTGCCAAAATCTTCTCTGTTTTTCTCCAGGCCAACTGTATCTGCAACGTCGATTAAACCGCCCACTCCCACGGTGGAATTGAGCAATAATCTGCCGAAATCATTTGCCGCGTCGTTCAGTTCCAATTGTGCCAAGTGATTCAGACCAACTC
Organism: Pseudomonadales bacterium; assembly: GCA_022360535.1. Taxonomy (GTDB): domain Bacteria; phylum Pseudomonadota; class Gammaproteobacteria; order Pseudomonadales; family Pseudohongiellaceae; genus UBA9145. Next base: position 7,466 of record JAKSCP010000340.1, read on the forward strand.
GAACATCATCCAGATTGCTGAAGAAATTGTTTACACCAGTACGCACAAATTTCGGTGTAATGGTGACATATGTTGCAGCCAGTGGTCTGAACAGCAGCTTGTCTATTACCCGATTGAATTCGTGAGTTCCACGATTGACTGTTTCGAGGGGATCGTCGTTTGCCGCCCAAGCTGTCGGGGCGGCCAAACTTAGAATAAAAAAGATTGCCAATGCAGCGCCTGGGGGACTTGGCACTTTTCGCATTGGCAAACCAAGGAGAGCCTTGCTTGCGGCTACGTGACTTAAAATCTTTTGAATGCTCATCTTCATACCTTCACCGAATACTTACTGTTTCCTGCCTTCCCCACTCAATGTCTTAATCTAAAAATAATTAGACCGGTCTATTATTAATAAGCCAAATTTTTTTTAATGGTTAAAGAAAAACTTCATAAACACATCCAAAGGCTGACGACTCTTTTCTAACTTCATTCGCATAACTGCGCCTTGCCAGGAATTCATCAGCACTTGTGCTGCTTCAATAGATGCCATTTTGCCGAGATTCAACTCGTTGCCTGCCATTTGATCGATGCATCCGGCAACGCGACTAATCATGTGTTGTGAGGACTCATTGATCTTGCAACGAAGTCTCTCGTTAACGTCTGCCAGTTCCTGAGAGAGATTTGCCATTAGACAACCCTGGC
>JAKSCP010000280.1 GCA_022360535.1 Pseudomonadales bacterium
GAAGACCCTTTGCCTGACAACGAAATCGACGACCAACACAGCGACATCGATGACGATGTGTTGCGCTTGATCTTTATGTGTTGCCATCCTGCCATAGCGGCAGAGAATCAGCTGGCGTTGACATTGAAAACAGTCTTGGGATTTTCGCAGAAAGAGATCGCAAAAGCCTTTCTCATTAAGGAAGCCACGCTTGAGCAACGCCTGACTCGAAGTAAGCGCAAGATCGCCGCCTCGGGAATTCTCTTTGAGATGCCTGCAGACGAGCGACTCGACAAACGACTGCCGCCAGTGCAACAGGTGCTATACCTGATCTTCAACGAGGGCTACCACGGGTCCAGTGGTGAGTTACTGAATGAAACTCTATGCCATAACGCTATTGCCTTAACTCGCTCTCTTTGCCGTGCGTTACCTGAGCCAGAAAACCTCGGGCTGCTGGCCTTGATGTTGTTCCAGGATGCGCGAGCACCGGCGAGAATGAATGACAGGGGTGAACTGGTTACGTTGGATAAGCAGAATCGAGGCCTATGGCGGCAGCCACAAATTGCTGAGGCGGATGTGTTGCTGCAGAAGGCGCTGCGCAGAAAACAGTCAGGTGTTTATCAGCTTCAGGCTGCTATCGCGGGTTTGCATTCACTGGCTCCATCGGCTGAGAAAACCGATTGGTTGCAGATTGTCGGTTTGTATCGCTTGCTTATGCAACATCAGGGAGGTCCAGTTATTACCCTCAACTACGCTGTAGCATTGCTATTTGCAGACAAACTGGATCAGGCCGCCACTTTGATCAAGCAACTGGAAAACGAACTTGAGAACTACAGCCCCTATTGGGCGGCAAGAGCGAAACTTGCGGAGCTGCTTGGCAGCGACAATGAGGCCTCTAAAGCACTGCAAAAAGCCCTAAGCCTGAGCGGATCGAAACAAGAGTCAAAACACTATCAGCTACAACTGCTGAAACAACACAATCAACGAGACCTCAGTTCCGACTCGATACATTGATTTTGCTTGTGGTCAGATTGAACTAGCGCAAGTAGCCAAGTTCAGTTCCCTGGGTTATGCTTCGATGAAATTGCAAGAAGGAAGCAAGAAGACAGTCCCATGAAGTTTAGCCGCGCGCTGGTTCCATTCTTGTTCACCGCACCTTTTTCTCTGCTCATATCCGTAGTACTCGCCGCGGAAGGCGTCAATTTTCCAAAGACCATTGCCTGGTCGGCTTATCCCACTGGTACCGGTGGTTATAGTCAGGCGGTGGCTATCGGTAATATCCTGCAACGACAATACAGCACCAACTTGCGTGTGATTCCTGGTCGTAATGATGTATCACGTTTAGCAACTCTGCGTGCCGGCCGTGTGCACTTTTCTGCGGGTGGTTCGGAATCGGTGTATGCGCAGGAAGGAATTCTTAACTTCGCTTCTCGCATCTGGGGTCCCCAGCCTGTGCGAGCCATGCTATCGAACTATTCCGATGCCTGTTCCTTCAATTTGGCGACAGCCGCAGATGCTGAAATTCATAGTGTTGCGGATATGAAAGGCAAACGCATGACCTTTGTGCAGGGCGCGCCATCATTGAATAATGCGACTGCCGCATTACTGTCCTATGCCAATCTGACCTGGGATGATGTGGAACCAGTGGAGGTGGGGGGTTACAACGCTTCCATTGATGCAGTTCTTAATGGACGTGCTGATGCGGCGGGAGGTGCTTGCAATTCACCACCGTTTTTACGAGTAGAAGCCTCACCTCGGGGGCTGCGCTGGATACAGCTACCTCACGATGATCCCGAGGCGGTGGCGCGGGTGCGGGCGAGATTGCCCTGGTATGTGCCGCATATCGCAGTCGAAGGACCGACAATTAGTCCCGATGGTATAGAAGTGTTTTCTTCTGCTTATCCTTTTCTTGTTGCATTGGATACTTCCGAGGAAGAATTGGTGTACAGCACGGTAAAAGTGATGCTGGAACATTACGACCAGTACAAAGAAAATGCACCTGGCGCCAATGGCTGGGCTATAGACCGACAGAAATTTGACCAGGCCTTTGTTCCCTACCATCCGGGCGCCATTCGCTATTTTAAAGAGATTGGTATTTGGACTGAGGCCGCGGAGCGAACCAATCAGGCTAATTTGAATCGTCAAGCCGTATTGAAAAGTGCATGGGATCGTTTTCTCCCCACAGCGCCTGAAGATTATGAGGCATTTGAACAAGCCTGGCTGGTGGCAAGGGAGACCGCGCTAACGGAAGCTGGGCTCATTACCCTGGGCGAAGGGTTGTAGCAGGAATCGGCGCAATGACTGAGGCCACTGAATCGACAGCCGAAGCCGCTGGCAAAGATCAATCAGAGCCGGTAAAAACCATTCGCTATCGAGAGCTGCCTGCCCGCTGGCAAACCGTAATGGCGGTTATGACGGCCTGCGCAATCGTGCTGGCCATCAACCAAATATTCAATCTCGGATTCTTCGTCGGCTATGTCATGCTGGATAGCCGTTATATGTACCTCATTACTGGTGTGATGTTGTGCATGGTGTTCGTGACCTTTCCCGCCAGCAAACACAGTCCGACCCATGTGCCGTGGTACGACATCGTGATCATGGTGGTGATCGGAATTATTTTTTCCTACTACGCCTACTTCGCTGAACGTATCGTATTGGAAGCCTGGGAGTATGCTGCGCCTGCGGTTGGTGTGTGGTTGGCAATGGTGACCTGGCTCATCGTGTTGGAAGCGGGTCGCCGTGCAGGTGGCTGGCCAGTGTTTGCTATTGTATTGGTGTTTTCGCTCTATCCCACCTTCGCCGATTCCCTGCCGACAGTCATTGCGGCACTGAGTATTCCTATACAGGACGTTGCCATATTTCATGTGCTGGGAGAGGAAAGCCTGTTTGGGATACCTATGCGGGTGTTTGCGCAACTGGTATTTGGTTTTCTGATTTTTGGGATCTCACTCCAATACACCGGAGGCGGTCCGTTTTTCATTAACCTCGCCTTCGCCCTGTTAGGGCATCTGCGAGGTGGGCCAGCGAAGGTGTCCATCTTCTCCAGTGGGCTCATGGGCTCCATGAGCGGTGGCCCGATTTCCAATGTGCTGACTACGGGTCCGCTCTCTATTCCGGCCATGCGACGTATAGGGTTCAGTAAGGAATACGCCTCTGGAGTGGAAGCCTGCGCGTCTACCGGCGGTGTATTTATGCCGCCAATCATGGGTGCAACTGCGTTTGTGATGGCCAGCTTTCTGAATATCAGCTATGTCACTGTTGCCATTGCTGCCATCGTGCCTTCGGTGTTGTACTTTTTCGGACTGTTTATGCAGATCGACGCTTATGCTGCCCGCAATAATCTAAGTGGATTGCCGAAAGAAGAACTGCCGAAGTTGAGTCTGGTGTTTCGGGAAGGCTGGTACTTCATTGCGGTGTTCATCGCTCTGATCTGGATGCTGGTGTATTTGCAGCGGGAGGCAGTCGCACCATTTTACGCCACGGCTTTGCTGTTGGTTATCAACCAGTTTACGAAACACAAGTTAAACGCTGAACGCTTCATGCAACTCGTTGCAACCATGGGTAAATTGCTGGCTGAGTTGGCTGGCATACTGGCCGCTATTGGTTTAATCATCGGTGGACTGGCGGTTACCGGTATTGCAGGGACTATTGCCAATGACCTGGTATACCTGGCTGGCGAGAACGTCATTATTCTTTTGTTAATGGGGGCGCTTACCAGTTTTATTCTGGGTATCGGCATGACGGTAACAGCGGCCTATATCTTTCTCGCTATTGTGCTGGTGCCTGCCTTGACTAATTCTGGATTGGACCCTCTGGCGAGTCATATGTTTGTGATGTACTGGGGTATGCTGAGCTTCATTACACCACCGGTGGCACTCGCTGCCTTTGCAGCAGCATCAGTCGCCCATGTGTCTCCTATGCGTGCTGGCATTGAGGCGATGCGGCTGGGGGCAATTATCTATGTGGTGCCTTTTTTCTTCGTGTTTAATCCGGCCTTGCTGTTGCAGGGCAGCGCGGTTGAAAACCTGCAGGCAATATCAACAGCATTGGTGGGCGTAGCCCTGGTGTCTGCTGCCATGCAGGGTTACCTGATCGGTTTGGGTGATTTGGGTTCTGGCGGTAGCGGCATCGCCGTGCGCATTATGATCGCAATCTCGGGACTCACCCTGGCCTTGCCTGCGGGCGGCTTGTTTGGCTTCAGTCAACTGAGTTTATTGGCGGTCGCCATTGTGTTTCTCATTGCTGGCGTGGGGCTGCGCATTACATTGAAACCACAAGCACGCCGACCAACACAAAACGCCCCGGTTCCGACTGACCTCTCATCCTGATCCGATTCCCGTTGCAAAGGGCTATTCCTTAAATTAGTCTCGAGCTATGTTGCTGAAAATCCAATGGTGAATACTTTGCTATTGGTGGAGTTGAATCATGCGAAACAAAATTCAAAGTGTTCTTGTCATAGCGTCTTTATTGAGCAGCGTTACTGCTGTTGCGCAACTGGAACCAATTAACAATCGACCGAATCCCTATCGCTCTGTGGATCATTGGGTGGACTTGCCCGATGGCCGTGGCTGGGGCTCTACTGCGGGTGTCGATATTGATCCTGACGGCCGGCATCTATGGGCTATCGATCGTTGCGGTACAAACAGTTGTGCCGAATCCAACCTGGACCCGATTCTAAAAATTGACCCTGATGGCAATGTGATCGCTGCCATTGGTGGTGGCTTGATGTTGTTTCCCCACGGCCTGCATGTGGACCGCGATGGCAATGTCTGGGTAACTGATGCCCAGGGTCCGGACCCGGACAATCCGGCGACGGCGGGCAAAGGGCACGTGGTATACAAACTCAGCCCGGAAGGTGAAGTGCTGTTAACGCTGGGTCAGCCCGGTGTGGCAGGAGATGGCACTGATGCCTTACTGGAAACTCCCTGCGACGTGGTGACTGATGCTGATGGCAATATCTATGTGGGTGATGGGCATAGCGGGCAACAAACTGACGCCACTCCGGATACAGTTGCGCGTATTGTGAAATTTGATCGCAATGGCAATCTAATCAAATACTGGGGTGGCTGGGGCTCCGGGGCTGGTCAATTGAAAACACCTCATGCCGTGGATATTGATTCCCGTAATCGCTTGATCGTTGGCGATCGTGGTAACAACCGCTTGCAGATCTTCGACCTGCAGGGGAACTACATGGGTGAGTTTAAAACTTTCAGTCGGCCGTCGGGCATTTACATTACTGACGATGACATGATCTACGTTGCCGACTCGGAATCAGAATTTGACGATGTGCGTAATCCCGGTTGGGAGGCAGGCATTCGGGTGGGTTCCTTGTTGGATGGAATCGTGGATTACTTTATCGACGGCACGGTGGATGATTATCCCGAGGGCTCCAATCCGGAAGGGGTGGCTGTGGATGCCTCCGGTAATGTTTATGGCGCCGTGGTGTCCGGCGGTGGCGCCATGATTAAATCCACCCGACGCTAGTGGTTTAGCCGGTTGCTTTGAGGTACTTTCGATTGAGATTAATCGAGATGTAGCCAATACCAATGATGGCGAAACCCAGGAGTATCAGGGCCACTGGCCAGCCGATGGAGTCAGCGAAGTATTCTGCGGTGAAGTAGATGATGTAAGCAATCACTGCAAGGGTGCTGATGCTTAGGGCGAGCCGACTGCGCAGTAGGCTGACAGCAAGCACCATGCCGCCGAATGCCAGAAAAGGGTAGAGCATCTCCATCAGGATCGTGTCAAATATCTGCGCAAACCCCGCGCCGTAGAATCCGATTGGGCCAAAGAAAAGCAACAGTGGCACCAGCCTGGCGTTCCAGTCCTCGCGGAATAGATGGGCATAAATAATATAACTGGCACCAATACACATGGTGAGGTAATCGTACAGATCGCCGTCGGCAGTTGGGACCAGGGAGTCCAACAACAGGTAGGCCAGGGCAGTACCATTGGCAAAGCAGAAAAAATTGAGCAGCACTTTGCGGTGATACCAGGTCAATAATAGGTAGAAGCAAAACACCATGCCAATGGTCAGGGTAACCGGCCAGCTGGTATCGAAACTTGTCCCCATCTCATCCAGTGTCACCAGGGCACCACCGGGTACCATGAAACCACCGATGCCGTGGAACACGTTACCGATGTCCCGTTCTGGCTCTTGAATAAGAAACCAGGAACCAACCCCACTAAAGACGACGCCCAATCCCAGAGTAATCGTTATGCGCCCGAAAGTACCCAGGTCGTCCCATAACTGTGATACCAAATAGATCACTCCGAGGGTGATGAAGATTGCACCAATAATAAATAACAGACGCGTGATCAGGGTTGCTGACGATAGCCCACTGCTGTTCGGCTGCTCCAGCTTGAGAGCAGCTTGCAGTTGTGCATGACTGATCTCGCCGTTGTTGAGTCTTGTCCTGAGCTCGGCAAGCAGTTCTTCGTTGTTCATGGAGCGATTACCCAGCCGAGGAACAAAAAGTCATCGCGATAATAGTTGCGCTCGTCGGCATTGATCAGGTTGAGCGGCTGCCTGGCGCTGCCTTGTGTCAGGTAGTAACCGTAGCGACTGGAATAACGCACGAAGGGAAAGAAGTTTCCACCTCCGGAGAATTCGCCTTCAACGGCAACGCCATCGGGGGAAGTGATACGCTCATCCAGTGTTAAGCGTTGCGCCTCTACCAGACTGATTTCTTCCGATATATTGTTGGCAGTATCGTGAAGAAACAAACGCGTGCGATAGTTCTCGTCATTATCCGCTACGCCATCACCATCGGAATCCAGGTCGTTGGACAACTCAAGTTCGGTGACTCTTCCACTAATGACATCGTAGCGACTGTTTAGATGGTTGCTGCAATAGTAGCTGTAGGGAGCGCTACCCTGACTGCAAGTGGCGTAAACGAAATTGAAATTGGTTTGCAGCGTGGACGCGGGGATATAGGTAGTGACAAACACCACCATGATAAAAATGAGAGGTAATAAGAAGGCAATCCCCAACAAGACTGCCCGTTTCTGCTTTTCTTCCATAGTAAATGGACCGAAAAATCAGGTCTTACTCTTCAACTCTGAGTAGCGAGTGAGAACTTCCGGATCGTTGTGAATATGGCGTTCTATAAGGTTAATAAGATCGCGCTTGGATACCAGGCCGAAATTGGCAATGAAGTCCGAATTGAGAACCAGTGAGACAAAAAGAATGACAAAGAGCAGGGGGTAGAGGAAATTCACCTCGAAACCCAGCAGCCGAAGTACCGCCACAAATACAATGCCGACTAAAAAGAAAGAGCGCATGGCTCGCTCTCGCTCCACCTGGCGTTTCGCTCGCAGAATAAGCTGATAGTCACTTTCGTTCATTGACTTGCTCCAGGATCGCTCAATAGCCCTTCCTACCCTAGCAGATTGCGTTACAGACTGCATGGTGATTCAGCTCAGTCTGTGACCTTATTCGCTTTTAGTCTGCTAATTCTTGCGGCCGGGAAGTCTCGGATTATCAAGGACTTCTAGGCTCCTTTACAGAAATCGGCGCGGTTGAGTGGAGTAAGGTTGCCAAGCTGATGAATCTTGTTTAAGTTCTTTGGCGCATCGAACTTACCCCGACAGACACAGGAATCCCTAGCTATGTTGCAAATAAAAAAGAGCGTGCATGCATTGGTGGAAGAAGCCGAAGCCAAGGTCACTACATTGACGCCACAGGAAGTGGATGCTCGCAGCGGCGAAGAAGGGGTACTGCTAATTGATCTGCGGGATATTCGAGAGTTACAAAGGGACGGCACAATTGCGGGTGCCTTGCATGTGCCCCGGGGTATGTTGGAATTTTGGATTGACCCGGAGAGCACGTACTACCGCAAGGAATTCGACAGCGCGGACTCTGTGATTCTTTACTGCAACAAAGGGGCGCGCTCAGCGCTGGCGGCGCAGTCCCTGCAAGCTATGGGAATCGAAGCGGTAGCCCACATGGCAGGCGGCTTTGAACGCTGGCAGTCAGATATTGGTCGGGTAGAGCCGCTGCCAGAACGGCGCAAATAATCCTCTCTTATCCTGAATCGGGAAGTGTCTGTTCGGGTGCGCTGGACGAGCCCGCAGCAGACTGGCTATGATGCTCTCCCGTACCGAATTCGGGCCTCAAGGCTGACATCATGGTGATTAGTCATGCGAAGATTCCGCTCTATAAAAACAATAAACAAACTCCCTGACTCGCCAGTTTCATATTTTCGAGATCGTCGCCGGTTTCTCCAGTCCTTACCCATGCTGGCGCTCGCGCCAGCGGCACTGGCACAGAATAGAAACCCGGTAGCCGTGCGTAAGCTTCATTCCTTCGACATTAAAGTGAGTGATGTTGCGCGCTCAGTGAAGTTCTATCAGGATTTGTTCGGAGCACCGGTGCAGGCTCGACGTAACGGCAGCATCTATCTGCGGGTTGGAGAAGGCCCGCATTTTTTCTCTATCTCCCAGGCGGCACCGGGGGAGTCAACGGGCTTTAGCCATATCGGGCTTAGCGTGGCAGATTTCGATGTGGAGATGATCCGCACTCAACTGGCGGCGGCTGGTATTCGGGCTACTGCGGCGCCAGGGCCTGGCGAAAACGGCCTGGACCTCGCTTCCCGCTCCTGGGTGATCAACCACAACGAGACTGCTGAGCTGTTCTTCGCTGACATCGAAGGTTTGGTTTACCACCTGACCAGTGAACAGTATTGCGGTGGCAGCGGACCTGAAGGCGACCTTTGCGCGGTAGTAGAGTCTCCTGTCAGTGAAGGGATGTTTCAGTTAATCGACTACAGCCATTTCACTAATTTCGTTGCTAACCGGGGTCGGGCCAATACGTTTTACACCTCCACCTTTGGTAAACGCTTCCAGGCTTACCAGGGTCCGGCTGCACCTGTGATTGGAGTAGGGGATGGTCTGCAGTTTTTGATGTACGTAGGGGGCGATGCACAAGGTGCTCCGACCGAACCTGGTAGCATTAATCATGTGTGCTTCAGCGTGGAGACTTTTGATGTGGACAGGATTCTGGCGCAATTAACAGACTATGGACTGACAGCGCGAGAAGACCCGGCAGACACGCAGCCTCTAATGCACTGGATCAGTATGCGTATGCCCAATCGAGGTGGTGCGCCGCAGGGGACGCCGGAGTTGTACTTTACCGATCCCGATGGCATTCGGATTCAGTTACAAGATCCGGGCTATTGCGGAGGCACAGGTTATCTTGGGGACAGTTGCCCGCCTTTAGCCTAATTCAGCCTAATTCGAAGAATTAAAACAGGAGCAGTAATAGAAGGATGACTATGCAACATCGATATATTGGTCGCAGTGGTCTTCGAGTCTCTCCCATCTGTATGGGTACCATGAGTTTCGGTACCTGGAGTGACAAGAGCGAATCGTTCAAGATTTTGGATACCGCTTATGAGCGGGGAATCAATTTTTACGATACCGCCGAAGTGTATCCGGTCCCGCCCACTGCCGAGCTGGCAGGTCTCACAGAAGAAATATTCGGCCAGTGGATAAAAACCAAGCCGAGGGATGGCTTGATCATAGCCACCAAGGTCGCCGGGGCTGCTTCGGGTTGGTTCGTGCCTCCCATTCGGGAAGGGCTAACCGCGATCGACCATCATCATATCGAACTGGCGGTGGAGGGGAGCCTGCGTCGGCTGGGTATAGATTACATCGATTTGTATCAGGTGCACTGGCCAGATACGGTGGTTCCTATTGAGGCCTCCATGGAAGCGCTGGATCGGCTGGTTGCGGCAGGAAAGGTACGCTACCTCGGTACTTCCAATGAGAATGCCTATGGGTTAACCAAAGCCAATACCGTTGCTCACTATGAAGGTCTGGCACGGTTCGAGTCAATTCAGAACAACTTCTCGCTACTCAATCGCCGCTTCATGGATGAGTTGGCAACCGTGTGCCGACGCGAGCAGGTGTCACTGTTGCCCTACTCACCAATCGGTGGTGGCGTACTAAGCGGAAAATACAATGGCGGCGATACGCCAGCTAATTCACGTTTTGCTGACTATCAAAACGCTGCGGAACCGAGACAGCGCGTCATGGCAGAACGATTCGTTAATGAAGGCACTCTGGCCAGCACGGCACAATACATGGAGATTGCCGCTGGTGCCGGCATGTCGCCTGTCACTCTGGCCACAGCCTGGAGTATGCAACATGACTTCGTTGCTTCAACTATCATCGGTGCCAGAACGGCTGATCAACTCGAAGAAAGTTTGGCGGCGCTAGAAGTGACTCTGGATGCGGATGTCATGGAACAATGCGAGGCGGTGCATGCGGCGATTCCTTATCCTATGGGTTAGTGTCTGGCTCAGTATCGACCTTAACGCCCAGTCGGTTTATATCAGTCATTGTCTGCAACAATGTCCGGATGTATCGAATTCCCAAAATGAAGTCATAGTGCGTCATCTGTATGCGGCTGCTATCGATGGCGACAGTGGCTTGGCAGAGTGGGTAGCTTATCGAGTTCTCAGCGATTCTGTTGGCGTGGCTTCGCTCTTGCCAAGGTGGTGGCAGGAGGACGCTCTGTCTGAAACCGCAACCGGATTGGAAGCTGAGATTGAGTCGCCGGGAATCCTGCAGCCAGACTTGAGCGATGCTCAGGATAGCGAGTATCGGCAGACCGAGTTTAGTCTTACTACCGATGAGCGCGGTCGGCTGACCCCAATGACGAGTTTTGCCGGTACGCCTTATTGGGATGAGTTAAATAACTTAAGCAATATGTCGCCCTTACCGGCTGCGTTACGACTGGGTAGTTGGTCGCGGCTGGATATGGCGATAAATGAGCTTGCTGCAAAGGCTGGAGAGCTGCATGTAGTTAGCGGGCCTCTGTACAGTTTTTCCTCTGGTGCAATCGGGAATGACTCACTGCAAACACCGAGCAGTTATTTTAAAGTAGTGACCGATGGTGAATCAGTTGCTGCCTTTGTGTTTGCCCGAGAGCTGCCTCCCCATGTTCACCATTGCGACCAGGTAAGTTCGCTGGAAGCTATAGAGAGTCAGTTAGATCGCCAATTACTGCCAGCAATGACCAACTTGCGAGAAGGGGAATGGTTTAAGCAGTTGGGTTGCGATCGTTAATTCGAAAAGGATAGAAGTTAAATGTCTTACATATTCCAACCGGAAGCCATTCCATCAGTGCCAATAGCTGGTAGTGATCAGGTTTTCCCCGTGCGCCGCATTTATTGCGTGGGTCAAAACTATGGTGATCACGTACGGGAAATGGGAGGGGATCCGAAACAGAATCCTCCCGTATTTTTCAGCAAGCCAGCCAACGCCGTAGTCACCAACAATCAAGCTGTGCGTTATCCATCTGCCACTGACAACCTGCATTACGAGGCAGAACTGGTGGTAGCTCTGGGGTCTGGAGGCGGCAACATTGATGCAGCCCAGGCGCTGGACTGCGTATTCGGGTACGCCATCGGTATCGACTTTACGCGGCGCGACCTGCAGGCCGCTGCCAAGCAGAGTGGTAAGCCCTGGGATGCAGCGAAAGGCTTCGATGAATCGGCGCCACTGTCAGCCATAGCGCCCGCTGATCATATTGATCCTCAGAGTGGTCGCATCTGGTTAAGTGTGAATGGAGAGGTTCGTCAGGATGCAGATTTGTCTGACATGATTTGGTCAGTGCCAGAAATCATCGCACAACTGTCTACTCTCTATACATTGAAAGCAGGGGACCTCATTTTCACAGGCACCCCAGCCGGTGTTTCGGCTGTGATACCTGGAGACCGCATCAAGGCTGGAATCGCCGATGTGGGTGAGATTGAATTCGAATTGATTGCTGCGGACAACTCTTGACCAACGATCAGGCCACACTACTTCTCCTGTTAGTCATACTTCTGTTCCTATTGATCTGGGGCAGGATTCGCTACGACATCGTATCTCTGGCTGCTCTGTTTACCGCCAGTGTTCTGGGTCTGGTTCCTCTGGAAGACATTTTTACGGGCTTTGGCAATCCGGCCACAATCACTGTCGTGTTGGTGTTAATAGTGA
>JAKSCP010000357.1 GCA_022360535.1 Pseudomonadales bacterium
CCGAGATACAGGAAGAAGGAAGTCATCAGGAACTGCTTGCCAGTGATGGGCAATATGCCACACTGTTTAAATTGCAGGCACAGGGTTATCAATAACCAGGATTGCTCAACATGATGGATGGACCTTTTCTCTACTTTATCGTGGCACTGATTGCCTGTCTGATTGGAACCATTCCATTCGGCCCGATCAATCTCACTGTTGTCAAAACCACCGTAGACTACAACGCCGCCAGAGGCACAGAAGTGGCGGTTGCCGCGTCGCTTATTGAAATTGTCCAGGCACTGATTGCCACCTGCTTTGGCATGATCATCAGCAATTTCCTGGAAGCCAATCTGTTGGTGAAAACGGCAATAGGTCTGGTATTCATCGTACTGGCAGTAGTGATTTTCACGCGCAAACCGAAACCAAAGCTGCAGCAGGATGTAGAAGAAAAATCCTTTTTCATGAAGGGACTGGTGATCGCAGCGCTCAATCCGCAAGCAGTGCCTTTCTGGATATTTGCCCTGGCCGCCATTTCTCAATACTTTGTGTTTGAGTACATGGGAATTCATCTAGTCGCTTTTCTGGCAGGTGTTTTCGTGGGCAAACTCATTGCGCTGTATGGATTCGTCGTGGCGAGTGCCTATCTAAAGACCCATCTCGAACAGAGCAGTGTGCTGGTGAATCGAATTCTTGCCAGCGTGCTGCTGTTTATCGGCGTTAGCCAGCTTTGGAATGCAGTGCCGGCGTAAGCAGTAGCGCTGGTCGCAATCCCCTCACGCTATTGGAAACCAGCAAAGCATCGGCCCGCTGCAAATCATCCACAGTCAATACAGCTTCTTCGGCCTCGCCGGACTCCAGCATCTGACGCCGGTAGGTTCCTGGCAACAACCCACTCTCTGCAGCAGGCGTGAGAAGGCGATCACCGAACTGCAGATACAGATTGTAGATAGAGGTTTCGGTGAGTTCTCCCTTCTCATTCCACAAGATGACATCGTCACAGTCTTCACAAGCAGCTTTCGCCGTATCGTAGACTTCACGTCGTGTCGTTTTGTGCCGCAGGAACTCGGAGCTACTGTCGATGGGGTTAACCGCCAGCTTTAGCGTTACTGCTTCCGATGAATCAATAAGATCGAACGCTTCCATGCGGGTGTTGCCAAATTGGTCAACCAAGAGACGAACACGTTTCCTGGACTCTGCCGTGTAGTCAGAAAGCAATTTCTCAATCGCGGCTGAATCAAGAGCGAACTTAAAATACTCGGCGCTGGTTTGTAGGCGCTGCAGGTGAAACTCTTTGAGTAGAATGCCTTCGTTTGGGATGTAAGCCAGAGTCTCAAGTAACTCAAAATCTGTTGGGCTGGCCCGGGTTAACACTTTCGCTTTGTCTAAAGTTTCCTGCCATTCACTGGCTGGGACTGAATCCCAAACAACGCCGCTGCCGACCCCATAACTCATACTCCGATCCGCCTGCGATATCAGCAGACTGCGAATAGCCACGCTGAAACGACTGTCGCGACCTGGTTTTACATAGCCGATGGCACCGGTATAGACACCACGTGGCTGGCCCTCCAGGTCATGAATAAGCTCCATGCTCTTGGCCTTTGGCGCGCCGGTAATGGAAGCGCAGGGGAATAGCGCAGCGAACAATTGGGTCAAAGACGCGTCAGTCCTTGCGGAAACTTGTGATACTTGCTGCCAAAGGCTGGGGAGAGGAATGAGCTTAAACAACTGGTCAACTTTCACGGACCCTGGTACAGCGATCTTGCCGAGGTCATTCCGCACCATATCGACGATCATCAGGTTTTCCGCCCGCTCCTTCTCAGAATTCACCAGCTGTTGTCGCAAGCCCTCATCCTGGATTTGAGTTGTACCCCGTGGTCGGGTGCCCTTCATGGGCTCCATCCTGATGGATTGCCCATCGAGAGCGAAAAACAATTCAGGTGACACGCTGCAGATCGACGTGGTTTCAGTTCTAAAGAAAACCGACCGGGTCGATGCCTGGTGCTTCAATAGCTGTTGAAAAATTTGCAGCGAGTCATTCGATTGAGGTGTTAAAGCGGTGCGTAGCTGATGGGTGAAGTTAACTTGATAGACGTCTCCAGCTTCCAGATGCTGCTTGATCCTACCTAGCTGCGTTTCATATTCAGACTGGTTAATCTGCAATGAAAGCCCTAGTGAGAGAGGTTCATCTTCTGCATCCATCTCGATGGGGCGTCCAGATTCAAAGACAGCAAATTGTGCTAATGGCTGCTGACTTTTATGCACTTTTAGTGATGCATCGAATGCTGTTGCCGCCTCATAAGCCACATACCCGATCGCTGTGAGCCCTCGGGCTGTGGCCTCTTCAACCTGTTGCAGCACTGGTACCACTTCATCGATATGAGTGGCGCATAATAAATCCCCAGGATCGTCATAGCGCATCCAGCATTGCTGTGTCTCATCAAAAACGATTGCTGTGCAATCAGTCATTACTCATTCCCAGTTTATTCTCAAAGTGTCTGCTGTGAATTTCATTCATATACATTGTCTGCCAACTTGGCTACATTACTCTCTCAGCCCTTGGTCGAATTAGCCTTATGACTCAGCCATCCGATTCCGACACAGATGATTCAGAGCGGTTCATTACGCCAAGAATATCCTCCAAACAGCGCACTCAGGCAAAAGCCCTACTCAGAGCACGCACTCGATTGATCGTGTGTTTTTGGACACTGCCTGTCTATGTAGTCGCGGTGTGGGTTCTGCTCAACAACCAAAGAGACATCGATACCATCATGTTCATCTACATGGGTATGTGGGCTGGGTTTGCTGTAGATATGGTACGCAGACCATGCCCTTCATGCCATCGACAATTCTTTGTGAAATCAATCTTGATGAATCTTCGCACGAGGAGTTGTGTGCACTGCGGCTTCGATTCTGAGCGGGCCCGGCAACCTGCTGGAAACGACGAAGTTACCTTTTAATTTCCTATCAGCTTTTCGCTGACATCAATCGCCACAGCTCCAGTAGCTTCGGCGGCTGGCCACTGCGCAACACCCCGTGCCGAAACACTTTACCAGACAACCACAGCACGGCAATGATGCTTACAACCAACAAGACCGTAGTGCCCACTACGTCCACCATGGGTGGGTCAGCAGCCGCGCGATTCATCATCAAATAGGGTGTGAACAGCGGAAACCAGGACAGTGCTCGCACCAGGGAGTTGTTTGGGTCCAGCACCACAAACGCCATCATGGCGATGGGGACGATCTGAATAAGAATCATCGGAGTCATCAATGCCTGGGCTTCTTTCAAGGTATTACACAAGCTGCCAATCGCGAGGAAAACACCGGAATAGAGGGCGTAGCCCGCAAAGTAATAAAACACAAACCAGGGGATCAGCTCCGATCCCAGAATGACTTCGAGAATCTGACTGATCAATTCTGTTTCAGTACTGCTGTAGAGACTGATAAACAAATAGAACGACAGCAACCACACGCCGATTGTCGTGAGCCCTGCCATACCGATACCGATGAGCTTGCCCATCATTAACTCGTCAGCCGTTACTGATGCCAACAATACTTCGATAATGCGATTCGATTTTTCTTCGATGGTGTTACTTAACAGATACTGCACGTTTTGCATCAAAGAGATAAACATCAGGTACACAAAGCCAATTGGCGCAAACTGACGAAAGGTGTCGGCCATGCTGACCGCTTCCTCTCCTGCCTCGGCAGTTGGATCCAGTTGACTGACGGGTAAGCGCGTTCTTTGCACATTGCGCACGAGTTCGGTATTCACGCCCAGGTTCATGTATTCCCGCTCCCGGATCTCAGCGTTAATACTTCTGATGATGGCGTCAGGAAGTCGGGAATCGGTGAGATTGCGTGCCCAGTACTGAACGCCACGATTGGCGTCTGGTGCCTGTGGCATGGCTCCGGGTCTGCTGATGTCGTTATCCACGTTTTCCGGAATCAAGATCAATGCAAATAAGGATCCGGTGGCGTCACCCGATGAAATTGAGCGTTCTCCGCTTAGATAAGGGCGCAGGGCGTTGATAATGTCGTCGGGGGTGCCGGAGGGATCCACTTCTGCTGGCAGATCGGCGGCGATGAATTGGGGCTCTGGTGCCTGGAACTCTGGTCGCTCCTGTTCCAGATAAGGACTGGCCATGGTCAGTGCGAAATTGAGTCCGCCGCTTTCCAGCCAGTCATCCAGTGCCGCTACTTCGTCGGCATCCACATCATCGATTAACTGATTAGCCGCATTACTGGCATTGGCCGCCGTCATTTCCAGATCAGTTTCCAACCGATAGTCCATGAGATAACTCACGAACTCACCCAGGATTCGGCGCTGATGCTCACGTTCGATAGCAATGTCCACCGCTTCTTCATAACGACCAGACTGATCGATGAGAATGTAGTAGCGGGTTGGTGTCGCGTTAGAGAGTGCGGTTTGCAGGAAATACATGCCGATGAAGATGATCGGGATAAACAGAATCGTCACCCAAAAACCTTTGGTGCGTACGTTCTCCATGTATTCGCGCCAGGCGATGAGTCGAATCATGTTCATCGCAGCGCGTGCTCCTTCGCTTCGTCACCCACCAGGTGTACGAAGACATCGTGCAAACTGGGTTCGGCAAACTCGAATCGACTAAGAGAAACTTTTTGTTCGAAACAGTGGCGCAAAATCTCCTGCGGATTAAGCTGTTCAGAAATCTCTACCTGCCATTGATTGGACGCTGCCTCGGCGGTAAAAGCTTGCACGGACAGCACACCGGGAATGTTCTCAATAGAAGCCGTCGCATCTTGAGTCTCCAACAAAATACGGCGGGGTATACAGGCTTTCGCTTCAGCGATGGTGCCATCGAAGACTTTCTCTCCCCGGGTAATCAACAGAATGTGATCACAGAGTCTTTCGGCATGTTGCATCACGTGTGTCGAAAAGATCACGGTTTGGCCATTGCCTGCCATTTCACGAATAAGATCTTCCAATACCGACTGGTTAACCGGATCCAGACCTGAAAACGGCTCGTCCAGAATGACCAGTTCCGGTTTGTGTGCGACGGCGGAGAGCACCTGGACTTTCTGCCCCATGCCTTTAGACAAGGACTCTACTTTGGCTTCTGCAAAATCCCTTAAGCCATATTGCTCCAGCATTTCCCAGGCACGGTTTTTCGCAGCGGCCTTGTCCATTCCCTTGAGCATGGCGAAGTACTGAATAATCGCCCACACCTTCATCTTTTTATAAAGGCCCTTCTCTTCAGGCAGGTAACCAATCTGATTACGGACTTTCAGCGCTGAATCGGTATTGAGAATCGTAATCGCGCCGCTGGTGGGCTTGATAATGTCAAGCACCATACGAATGGTCGTCGTTTTCCCGGCGCCATTAGGTCCAAGGAAACCATAGATCGAGCCTTTCGGAATGGAGAGGGAAACGTCCCTGACAGCATGAAAGTCGCCATAAGACTTACTGACGCTGTTCAGTTGAAGAACTGATTGCTGCATAAAATGCGGGGGAATCCACTGCTTGAGAGAGTGACTAGTATGTCAGAAACTCGGGATATGGAGTAGCGCGGTAACGATGTTAGGTCGAACTAGCTATTCAGGAATTTGTCGATCTCGTCGGCGACCAGGCGGCCTTCGTCAATAGCGCGCACGACCAGTGATTGCCCGCGGCGACAGTCACCGGCTGCGAACACTTTCTCATTAGAGGTACGAAAGTCTTTGTACTCCGCTTTGTAGTTCGAGCGTTGATCTAACTCCAGGCTCAATGGTTCGCTAACGTAGTGTTCTGGCCCCAGGAATCCCATGGAGAGAAGAATGAGGTCGGCTTCCCAGAATTTAATAGTGCCAGGTACCTCATTAAAGTTCTTATCCACTTCTACGGTGTTGATGCCAAGCAGCTTGCCGTCATCATCACGCACAAATTCAGTGCCAGAGATGGAATAGACACGCGGATCATTACCGTATTTGGCAGCCGCTTCTTCATGACCATAATCGACACGGAAAATCAGTGGCCAGGTAGGCCAGGGATTGTTTTCGTCACGGTCGACTGGTGGTCTCGGCATGATTTCGAAGTTCACCAGAGACTTGCAGCCATGGCGCAAGGAAGTCCCGATGCAGTCAGTGCCGGTATCGCCACCGCCGATGACGATGACATTTTTATCTTTTGCCGAGATGTATTCGCCGTCATCGAGATTGGAGTCCAACAGGCTTTTGGTGTTTTTCAACAAGAATTCCATCGCGAAGTGCACACCATCGCCTTCGCGGTTCTCGATTTTTAAATCCCGCGGTGTAGTAGCACCAGTTGCCAACAATAAGGCGTCGTTATCATCCAACAGCTGTTGAACATCGACTCCGTTGTCGCCTGTACCGCCAACGTCCGCATTCACCACAAAGTGAACGCCTTCTTCCGCAAGAAGATTGACACGGCGATCAACTACCGCTTTATCCAATTTCATATTGGGAATGCCGTACATCAACAGTCCACCAATACGATCGTCTCTTTCGTAGACGGTCACTTCATGACCCATCTGATTCAATTGTGCGGCAGCAGCCAGACCGGCCGGACCAGAACCCACGACGGCAATCTTCCTGCCGCTGCGAGATTGCGGTGGATTGGCTACCACCCAGCCTTCATCGAAGCCGCGATCGGCAATGGCGCATTCGATATTCTTGATGGTTACCGGGGGTTCATGAATTCCCAACACACACGCCCCTTCGCAGGGAGCAGGGCAGACACGGCCAGTGAATTCAGGGAAGTTATTCGTTTTGTGTAGACGATCCAGCGCTTCTTTCCAGCGGTTGTTGTAAACCAGATCGTTCCATTCGGGGATCAGGTTGTAGACGGGGCAACCTTCATCGGACTGACAGAAAGGGACGCCACAATCCATGCAGCGAGCGCCCTGAGTCTGCAGATGTTCGTCGCGATGGTCAGTGTAGATCTCCTTATAGTCCAACAGGCGATCCATAGCATCGCGATAGGGTTCTACTTCCCTATCAAATTCTTTAAAACCAGTTGGCTTGCCCATGAGCTTTATCCGTACGCGCTGTGCCGGGCGATTACGCTGCGCTGGCAGCTGCGCGTTCTTCTAATACGCGCTTGTAATCGGTTGGCATGACTTTAACAAACTGCGAAAGACTGGTTTCCCAGTTATCCAGCACAGACTTGGCTACAGGCGAATCGGTGTAGTCGTAGTGATTCTGAATGAGCGATTTCAGCTCGAGAATATCGCTGGCTGCGGACACTGATTCAAGTTCATACATCTCGGTGTTGCACTGTTTCGGAAAGCTGCCCTCAGGGTCCCAGACATAGGCGATACCGCCGCTCATACCCGCACCGAAGTTGCGACCGGTTTTGCCGAGAATGACAACCCGACCACCCGTCATGTATTCACAACCATGATCACCGACGCCTTCCACGACCGCGCTGGCACCACTGTTTCGGACACAGAAGCGTTCTGCCGCGATGCCGCGAATATAGGCCTCACCATCGGTAGCACCGTAAAGAATGACGTTGCCAGCGATGATGTTTTCTTCAGCTTTAAACGTGCTCTGCCTGGGTGGGTAGAGAATGATCTTGCCACCGGACAGACCTTTACCAAGGTAGTCATTGGCATCGCCTTCCACAGTCAAAGTAATGCCTTTGGCTAACCAGGCGCCGAGACTCTGACCTGCTGAGCCATGCAGTTTAATATTGATGGTGTCTTCCGGCAGCATGTCGGCTCCGAAACGCTTACACACTTCGTTGGAGAGCATGGTGCCCACAACCCGATTGATGTTGATGATTTCGTGTTCGATGTTGATCTTTTCGCCGTTGTCCAACGCAGGTTTAGCAAGGCGAATTAATTCGTTGTCCAAGGCTTTATCAAGACCGTGGTCCTGTTGCTGAGAACAGTAGAAACCTGTGTTCTCGAAAATCACCTGAGCCGGTTCCAGAATCTTGCTTAAATCCAGTCCGCTGGCTTTCCAGTGATTGATGGCATCATTGGTATCCAGTAGATCTACCCGACCAATCAGTTCGTTCACCGAACGAATTCCCAGCTCGGCCATGATGCTGCGCAGTTCTTCAGCCACCATGAACATGTAATTCACTACGTGTTCTGGCTTGCCTTTGAATTTCTTACGCAATTCCGGATCTTGAGTAGCAATCCCTACGGGACAAGTATTCAAATGACACTTGCGCATCATGATGCAGCCAAGGGTAATCAGGGGTGCCGTGGAAAAGCCAAACTCTTCGGCACCGAGAATGGCAGCAATGGCCACATCGCGACCGGTTTTCAATTGGCCGTCGGTTTGCAGCACGACACGTGAACGCAGATTGTTCATTACCAGTGTCTGATGAGTCTCAGCGATGCCGAGTTCCCAAATCAACACCCTGGATGACCAGTAGCGTTGCTTTGGATACATCTTTCTCAATAAACCTTTTCATTGTTTGTTGTTCCCAGCCAACGACTGGACCTGCAGCACGTTGAGATATTGTCTGCTATATATTCAAAGTGAGCAAATATCTAGATTGATTCATTTAGATTATTCTTGAATAAGCTGAATACCAGGATTCCCGCTAATCAGCTCTTAAATATGCTTTGCAAACGTGCATCCACCATGGGGGGACA
>JAKSCP010000381.1 GCA_022360535.1 Pseudomonadales bacterium
ACCAGGGTCTCTTCCATCTCCTGGATTACCATACGAATCATCTTCTCCGGATTCTCAGCCTTGTCCAGCAGGGCGCTGATATTGGAGTTGATGATGTCAGACAGTCTCGAAAAAATACTCATTGCTGATTCCTCATCTAAGTAAGCAACCAACCAAATGCTTGGTAGGTTGGTTTACTTGATACAGAGCAGGTAGCGTGCCAACTATTAAGAAATGCTAACTGTATGAAAAATAAGGAGAAAAAATTTCCAGCATTTGTATCGTCGAAGCTCAATAGCTAAAAATCTCAACAAATGGTAATTTTCACTACCCGAAACCACGCAATTTATAGGAATCGGCTACAGCCGCAGCGAATCGGGATAACCCCTCTAACTCACTGATTGTTAATAGATTATGGAAGAGCGTAACGCACCACCAAGGATGATTGGCGAGTCCGCCACTTTCCTCGAAATGCAGGAGCATATTTCTGTGGTTGCGCCCTTAAATAAACCTGTATTGATCGTGGGTGAACGGGGCACTGGCAAGGAGTTGGTCGCCGCTCGTTTGCACTTCCTGTCCCGTCGATGGGAGCAGAACTTCCTGAAAATCAATTGTGCAGCGATGACTGAAACCCTGTTGGAGGCACAATTATTTGGCCACGAAGCAGGTGCCTACACCGGCGCAACCAAGCAACGCAAAGGGTATTTCGAAAGGGCGCACGGTGGCACACTTTTCCTGGATGAGTTAGCGAACACCGATCTGTCGGTACAGGAAAAAATCCTCCGGGTAATCGAGTACGGAGAGTTCGAGCGTCTGGGGGGCAATGAAACATTAACAGTGGACGTGCGAATAATCGCAGCGACAAATGAAGACCTGCCCGAGCTTGCACGCAATAACAAATTTCGAGAAGACCTTCTGGATCGTCTCGCTTTTGATGTCATCACTTTGCCGCCGCTACGAGAAAGAGCCGAAGATATTTTGGTGTTGGCAGAACACTTTGCGGTGGGCATGGTAAAAGAAATTGGTGGTGAGTTCTTCGCTGGCTTTTCTGACAAGGTTGAGAAGCAGCTCATGAACTACTCCTGGCCAGGAAATATTCGCGAATTGAAGAATGTTATCGAGCGGGCTGTCTATCAGAATGGCGATGGTCATATCACGCAACTGGTATTCAATCCGTTTGAATCCCCTTACCGCCCTTCAGTTCGAGGCAAACCCGCAGAGCAGGGTGAGGAGGGAGCAAACGATTCACCAGCAGCGGCTGGCATACCAGACCTGTCTTCGACTGAATCGTTTGATTTTAAAGATGAAGTGCAGTCTTACGAGATCAATCTTCTGAAGCAAGCGATGGAACAGTCCCAGTTCAATCAAAAGAAAGCCGCGGAGTTTTTAAACCTCAGTTATCACCAACTCCGCGGATATCTCCGCAAGTACGATTTGCTTGGCTGACGTTAGTCTTTGATCGCTTCGTACACCATGCGTTGTGCGGTGTTGTTACTAAAAGGTGCGCCTCTTGGACCGCCGCGTTTTTGCTCCATGTAAACCATGTAGAAGTCGTTCTCCTGGTCAACTACGAACAGCGTTCCACCAATGCCACGCCAACCAAAATTGTGCGGGCCATCAGGATTGTCAGTTGTGGGCTGCAGATGAAACCCCAGACCCCAGTCGCCGGTGTTGCCATAAAAAAAGAACTCACGGGAAACTTCAGAACCAATACGTTTCTCCAACATGGTATCCAAAGTCGATTCTTCAATAATTCGCGCACCGCGGTATTCGCCGCCGTTCAGAAGCATCTCGGCAAATCTGACATAGTCTTCTGTTGAGGAATTCAGTCCACCTCCACCCGATAGCATGGCGCGCGCCTCGGTGTTATCCGCCATTTCACCGTGGATGGGTTCGGCGATTCGGTAAGACTTGCTTTTAGGTACATAAAATGTCGTTTCATCCATGCCAAGTGGATTGAAAATACGCTCATACAGCAGTTCGTCCAATGGTTTGCCCGACGCGACTTCCAGGACCGCTCCCAGTACATCTGTAGAATGTCCGTAGTGCCAGGCGGTTCCAGGCTCGAAGAACACAGGCAGCTTCCCTATGCGTCCAGCAAGGTCCCTTGCTGAAATGTCCGAATAGTCAGGAAAGTCACGCAAATACATCTGGCCCAGCTCAGTGTCTGCAGCAAAGATAGCCTGTACCAGTCCAGATTCATGGGTGAGTAGATTTGCCACGGTCATCGTGTTGCGTGCAGCCCGGGTTTCCCCAGTTTCCCGGTCTATCACCTGCAGGTTTGAAAACTCGGGAATGTACTTTTCTACTGGGTCATCAAGACTCAAGAGACCATCTTCTACAAGGATCATCGTGGCGACGCTAACCACTGGCTTTGTCATTGAATAAATACGAAATATCGTATCCTTGTTTACTGGGGTGATGTTGTCAGGAGTCTGATAGCCAACGGTTTCCAGCATGCCAACGCCTTCGCTATTGCCCACCAGCAATAACGCGCCAGGAATGAATTCTTCGTCTACCGCAGCCTGCATCTGTGCCTTTATGTCAGCGATCTCGGCACTATCAATATTAAAGTTGCTGGGATGAATCAGCTTAATTGAGCTTTGGCCGGTGGGATGGTTATCGGCCGTAGCCTGGCAGGTGAAAATGAGCGAGCACACAAGCAGATACGCGCTTGTTAAACGGGCAGATGTCATGATTTTCCTCTACTGTGCTTTTCTTTGTTGTCTTTAGACTTGTTTGCAAGCGAGTCTAGCGAATTGATGCTCCTGTCACAATGCGTGCTGGTTATGTAAACCGACCAATCGATACAAATCGACGCTAGGCGAAATCCCTTAGCAGCGACGCAGTGATTTCTGTGGCTAGAGTATCGCTGGCATATTGGTAGTTCAGGTGCTCACTGCGTATAGTCCAGGCCGCTCCTTTGCGAGCGGCTTCGATCATCTCGTCGGTGAACTCGAACCTAAGGAAATGCACCGAGGATGTCTTCTCTTCAGTAGAGCGTGGCAGGTCTTCGTTGGCGATGGGATAGACCGGATCGAAACCAGCGATTTGAATTGAGATGAGCTCTTCGATGCCAATAAGTTGCTGCAGTCTCTCTTTTCTTTCGGCTTCGTCCGGGTACTCCAGCATAAATGTGACTTTAAGGTTCTTGCCATCGGGGATCAGCGGGTTATAAGCGTCCAGCTCGTCTTGCAGTTCATCAGTATCTGTGATCTTTTCAGCGCGAATCAGTTCAAGTATCTGGTAGCGCATCACCATGTAGTCCTCGAAGTGCAACATGGCATTGGGACCCAGAGGAACACGTCGAGTCTTCTTGTGCTCCATGATCGCTTTGCGAATAACAGGGCGTTGTGCCTCGTACGCGTCAATAGATAAAAGGTCCGCTTTGGTGATTTTCTTCATGGCGATATTCGTCTCAATTCCATTCTGCATCTTTAGTCTCTAAATCCCGTAAGCAATTCTGAGTAGATCAATAGGGTGAACAGCCTCTTTGTCATCTGACAAATTGTTTTCCAGATGTCGTCCGGCAACCGGGCAATCGCTGCCATAATAATCTGGTTTTTGTTTCTCTATCTGCCTGACGATGGGCCTGGCGATCTTGTTGGCAAATTCGAAAGTTTCGGACTTTACTCCGTAGGTGCCGTCGTGGCCGGAACAGCGTTCAATAGGTTGAACATTCGTGTCTGAGATGAGCTCCAATACTTGTTTGGTTTTTGGGCCAATGTTTTGCACTCGCTGGTGGCATGCAACGTGATAGCTGATATCACCCAGGGTATTCTTGAAACCTGTATTCAGTTCTCCTGCTTTGTGAAGCTTGTGCAGGTACTCGAAAGGATCGAAAAAGGCGTTCGCTACAGCCTTTACTTCCTCGTCATCGGGGTACATCAGAGGTAGTTCCTGCTTGAACATGAGAACACAGGAAGGAACCGCAGCAAGGATTGAGTAACCCTTCCTGGTGAGTTCATAGAGCAGGGGTATATTCTTCTCCTTAAGCTTCTCAACCGTACTCAAGTCACCCAATTCCAGTTTTGGCATGCCACAGCAGTGTTCTTTTACCGGTAGCACCACTTCGACCTGGTTGTGCTGCAGAACCTTGATTACACTGTCGGCTACGCCGGGTTCGTTGTAATTGCAGTAGCAGGTGGTGAACAGGGCAACCTTGTTTTTGATCGTCTCAGATTCGCCTTTTTGAGATTTAGGATCGAACACTATCGTTCCATGTCTGGAACGGGCTGTTCGCCCAACATATTCAGGAAGTCTTGCTTCTTTATGGATACCTAAACTTGAATCCAGCAGGCCGCGAATAGTCTTGCTCTTATTGCCTGCGTTGACCAATTGATTGACCACAGGTGCTCCAGCCAGTTTCCCCACCATGTCGGTGCTGGTGATAATGTTGTCGCGGAATTTGGTGTCGCCTTTTTTGAACTTGATGGCCTTGGCTCGCAGCATCAAATGCGGGAAATCCACGTTCCATTCATGGGGAGGAACATAGGGGCATTTAGTGAGGTAACAGAGGTCGCAGAGGTAGCACTGATCGACAACTTTGGTGTAGTCGGCAACGTCTACTCCGTCGACTTCCATAGTGTCGCTTTCGTCCACCAGGTCGAACAATGTGGGGAAGGCATTACAAAGGCTTACACAGCGGCGGCAACCGTGGCAGATGTCGTAGACGCGTTCCAGTTCCTTGTTGAGCGCGGCTTCGTCCCAAAATTCAGGATCATTTTGATTGAGCGGATGACGCGTAGGCGCATCTAGTCCACCTTCTCTGCCTGCCTCAGACATGGAAGATCTCCACTTGTGTTTGAAAGGAAATCTCTGCCGTCAGGAATGACGGCAGAAATCTTGATTGGGTGACTATTTAGGCTGCGATTAGTCGTCCAAAGCGTCTAATGCTTTTTGGAAGCGGTTGGCGTGGGATCTTTCGGCTTTGGCCAGGGTTTCCATCCAGTCCGCAATTTCTTCGAAACCCTCATCCCGGGCATCTTTGGCCATGCCTGGATACATGTCTGTGTATTCGTGGGTTTCACCGGCAACCGCTGATTTCAGGTTGTCAGCAGTGCTTCCGATTGGCATGCCAGTGGCTGGATCGCCAACTTCTTCCAAATACTCCAAATGCCCGTGGGCATGACCAGTTTCGCCTTCAGCGGTTGAACGAAACAGAGCGGAAACGTCATTGTAGCCTTCCACATCGGCCTTCTGGGCGAAGTATAGGTAACGACGATTTGCCTGTGATTCACCTGCGAAAGCGGCTTTCAGATTCTCTTCTGTCTTGGATCCTTTCAATGACATAACAGTGTCTCCAGTTGTGTGTACATAAACTACGCTGAATGTAACGCAGTTCTGTGAAAATTGGATTGCTCCTCTAACAGTTAGCCAATGTAGAAGGAATCAATCATCAAATCCAATAGATTTTTTTGATGTGTTAATCGGTTTTTTCGATTACTATTTTTGCCATGATTCCATCCTTAAAGCAATTGCGCTACATCTGTGCCGTTGCCGAACACAAGCATTTCAGCAAAGCGGCTGAAGCCTGCCACGTCACTCAGTCAACCCTAAGTGCAGCAATCCAGGAACTGGAGTCTCAATTGGGAGTGGTGATCTTCGAGCGTAGTAAGAAGAATGTGTTGATCACTCCTTTGGGAGAGAGGTTGGTGCAGCAGGCCAGGGTTGTTCTGGGAGACGTTGAGGACTTCGTGTCCCTGGCTAAATCTCATGATGAAGCCCTGGCAGGGGAGGTGCGTCTGGGCGTTATTCCAACCATAGCGCCATTCTTATTGCCAAATTTGCTGGCTGATCTTAGAAATCAGTACCCCAAACTGAAGCTTTACCTCAAGGAAGAGCTAAGTGCCAATTTGTACCAACAGCTACAGCAAGGACAATTGGATCTTATTATTCTTGCCTTCCCGTACCCATTGCCTGAGATGGAAACAGTCTCATTGTTCAAAGATGAGTTCGTGTTGTGTTTGCCTCCGGGTCACCAATTGGAGAAGTCTTCACAGGTTAAGCAGCAGCAGTTGCGCGGAGAAAAGCTATTGCTGTTGGAAGAGGGCCACTGCCTGCGTGATCATGCACTGGAAGCCTGTAAACTGGAAAGTGCCGATACCGATCTGGTTTACCAGGGCACCAGTCTACACACCCTGGTGCAGATGGTTGCAAACGGGCTCGGAGTCACCTTGCTGCCGGATATGTCGGTCAAAGCAGATATCCTCGGCGATACTCATTTGAAGCTGAAGCATTTCAACAATGAGAATGTGTCGCGGGAGATTGGCATGGCCTGGCGTAAATCCGACCCGCGGAGAGATGACTATTTGTTGTTGGGCGAATTTATAAAGTCCAATTATCAAGCTTAGAGAATCTGTTGGACGGTTTCCTGCAGTGCGGGTACAGTTTCTTGTTCAAACCAGTCATTTCTCCGCAGCCAAAGTTGATTGCGGGGTGACGGGTGAGGCAAGACGAACACTTCTGGGGCAAACTCACGCCAACTCTTGACGCGCTCTGTCAGGTTCTCATGATCAGTGTCCAGATAGTAATTTTGTGCGTACATGCCAATCAGCAAGGTACATTTGATATCAGGCAGTAATGAGATTACTTGATCGTGCCAGGTCGGTGCGCATTCTGGACGCGGCGGCAGGTCTCCGCCGTTACCTTTGCCCGGGTAGCAAAACCCCATCGGCACGATGGCAATTTTTGTATCATCGTAGAAAGTTTGCTCGTCGACTGCCATCCACTCCCGCAAGCGTTTACCACTGGCATCATTCCAGGGAATACCACTGGCATGGACTTTGGTACCAGGCGCCTGACCGATCACGAGGATTTTTGCCGAAGCCTTCGCACGCAGCACTGGCCTCGGCTCAGGAATTTCACTGGCGCAGAGCCGACAGTTACGAATCTCTCGCAACACTAGACTTAAGTTTGGAGCAACATTTTTCATTGCTGTGCCATTATAATGCCAGTGCGCAGTTTCACTATCCTGCTCTGGGTATTAGGACGATTTCTACCGGCTACAATTAATATGCGTATATACACAGTTTCCGATCTGCACGTGGACTACCCGGAAAACCTGCAGTGGGTGCTTAATCTGTCTGATGATGAACATCTTGAAGACACATTGATCGTAGCGGGTGACGTTAGTGATGATATGTCACTATTGTCGAAAGTTTTCGATGCGTTGCAGAAAAAATTCGCGGCAGTGCACTTTGTCCCAGGCAATCATGAATTGTGGGTGGATAAAGGTAACTACAGTTGCTCATTAGAAAAATTCGATGCTGTTATTGATCTCTGCCGGGAAAGAGGAGTGCATGTAGATAGTCATGAGAATAGCCACTTCAGTATAATTCCATTGTTTAGCTGGTATGATTTTTCTTTCGGTGAGCCTGATACCTATCTACGTAGGGCCTGGCGAGATTTTCGGGCTTGCAGCTGGCCATCCCATCTGAATGATAGCAATGCGGTATCCAAACACTTTCTCGATTTAAATGATTTGACGGCTCACGAGGCACGTATCAACTCCTTCAATGGTACAGTGATAAGTTACTCACACTTCTTGCCTCGCATCGATGTGATGCCCTCATCAATTCCGAGTAAGAAACGAAAAGTCTATCCGGTACTTGGAAGCGATGGCCTGGGTCAACAGGTTGCCAGATTGAATCCCGACATCCACATTTATGGTCATAGCCATGTTAATCAACATAAAACCATAGAGGGCATTAGCTATATCAACAACGCTTTCGCCTATCCTAGTGAACATCGCATAGCCCGCAAGGGATTACACTGCGTTTGGGAGCAGTGAAGACAGGATTCAAATCAGTGGAAAAAAAGCTGATCAACAACACGAAAAACGCCTCAGAATTGAGTGACGATGTACTCACTCTGTTTTTCGCAAACCAATCAGACTTTTCCAATGACTCATTGGAAAGCGCTTGTCTTTCGTGGCTCAGTGCGGCTGAAATAGAAAAACATCAGCGATTCCATTTTTCTCAACATCGCAAGGAGTATCTGCTCGGGCAGAGTCTGGTGCGTACTGCGCTCAGTGAATTTGCTGACGTTGATCCGCACAGCTGGCAATTTGAATTAGGTGAATACGGCAAGCCCACAATTTATTCTCCTCAGCTGCTACATCCTTACTATTTTAATCTATCTCACAGTGGTGATTTCTTGGTTGTCGTGGTTTCTTCCCATCAGGATGTGGGTATTGATATAGAAAGAAACACTCGTGAACGTCGCATAGAACAGATAGCCCATAGGCATTTTGCGGAACCTGAAGTTGAGTCTTTACTGGCACTGCCAAAGGAAGAACGCCAGTCGCGTTTTTATGCGCTGTGGACACTGAAAGAAGCTTATATAAAAGCCAAAGGCATGGGATTGGCGATCCCATTGCAGAAGTTTGGTTTCGATTTCTTGGACGCAACGCAGCAAGAGCTGCATTTTTGGGCTGATCGGGCGCTTGGTGATGACTGTGCTGACTGGCAGTTTTGGCAATTAGAGTGTGTGCCTGACTACGATCTGGCGGTGGCAGTAAGCGCAGGCCGGGATAAACCCGTCTCAAAGATCAGCGCCTATCAATATGAAAACTTGAACCAGAAACGACCAATGGAACTGCATGTTCTGAGCAGTTGCTAGGTAACAGAGTCCTTTCCGACTTCTTCCCACATGCGAATAGTGCGGATCACGTTACCTTGCATTTGTACTATCTCCGCAAAATAACCATCGAGCCGAATGCCCACTAATGAATCTGGAATTGATTGCAGTATTTCCATTAGCAGGCCGTTGAGGGTTTTGGCGCCCTGACCATCGAGGTCCCAATCTAAACTGCGATTGATATCGCGGATGCTGGTACTTCCATCGATCAAGAAACTGCCGTCTGCCTGTAAGTGAATGTCTTTGTTGCTGTCAGACCAGTCCGTCGTGAACTCGCCAACAATCTCTTCCAGAATATCTTCAAGCGTCACTATTCCTTTCACAGCACCAAACTCATCGACGACCAGTGCCATGCGAATTTTTTTGTTCTGAAAGTTGAATAACTGCGTGTGCAGAGGTGTGCTCTCAGGTATGAAGTATGGCTCGGTCGTTTCCTGTATCAGCACAGCCTTGTTTAATGTTTCAACTCCCATCATTCTCCCCACACTGCGCATATGCAGAATGCCGATGATGTTGTCGATGTCTCCTTTGAATACCGGAATACGGGTATGTTGAGCGCTGGAGATCTGTTGCAGTAGATCGCTCATATCATCCTCTATGTCCAGTCCAACCACGTCATGGCGAGGCACCATGATGTCATCGACGCGAACCTTTTCCAGATCCAGAATGTTAATCAGCATGCCCTGTCTTTTCGCTGGCAGTCTGCCACTGGATTCGTGTACCACAGTGCGCAGTTCTTCCTGGGTCAGCTGCTGCAGGCTGGCATCGACCTGAGGATGAAATCCCAACAGGCGAACCAGATTGTTGGAAATGAAATTAATGGTCCATACCACTGGATAAAGTAGCCTTAACAGCACTCCTAAAGGAATGCTGGAAGGATAGGCGATTTTTTCAGGGTATAACGCAGCGATGGTCTTGGGGGTGACTTCGGCAAAGATCAATACAATCAGGGTAAGCACTACCGCGGTCGCAAAAGGTGCCGGGTCACCTAATAAGATAATCGCAATACTCGACGCTACTGAAGCGGCGAGGAAGTTTACAAAATTGTTTCCAATCAGAATAACGCCAATTAATTTATCAGGCTTCTCCA
Source organism: Pseudomonadales bacterium (assembly GCA_022360535.1). Lineage (GTDB taxonomy): Bacteria > Pseudomonadota > Gammaproteobacteria > Pseudomonadales > Pseudohongiellaceae > UBA9145. Next base: position 9,710 of record JAKSCP010000381.1, read on the forward strand.
GTAATTTGCATGCCCGCGTCGCACCAGCATGACCATGTCGCTTTAGATGATTCATGCGATAACGATTGAGGCTCATCATGCCGGTTTCTGAGCTGGAGAAGTAAGCGGAGACGAGCAGCAGGGCGCAAAACCAAAGCAAAAGAGTAGATAAAGAGGATTCGTCGCCGCTCATCAGAAAGTTCTAGTGGTTTATTTAGTCAGACAATTAACGGATTGCCAATTGGCTTTAGGCGATGATGTATTCCAGAGCGAATTTGGTGCCGTAGTAGGCGACTATGACTAACGCAAATCCAGACAGTGTCCAACGAATCGCAATCACTCCGCGCCAGCCTAGTTGATGCCTACCCCATAGCAGTACTGCGAACACAACCCAGGCGAGGATTGAGAAGAAAGTCTTGTGAATGACTCCATCCCGACCCCAGATGTCTCCGACGAACAGAAATCCGGCGATGATTCCCGCTGAGAGCAATAACTGACCTATCCAGACCAGTTCGAAAAGGAAAGTTTCCATATCCTGCAGTGCCGGTAACCTGCGGACCATGCCTCCGGCGTGGCCGTGCTTCAGTTGATAGTTCTGGTAAGCGAGCAAGCCTGCCTGTGCTGCGGCGATGGTGATAAAACTGTACGCCAGAATTGAAAACAGTACATGGCTCGCCAGGCCACCGCTGAGACTGGTTGGTGGAAGGGCGCTGGAAGTAGTAAGAGAAACAACAATAGTAACGATGGCCAGTGGAAACAGACCAAGAAAAAGATTGTCCAGTGGTTTCCGAATACTGGAGATAAGGACCAGGAGTGAAATAGAGACAGCGATGAGAGTGCTGATTTCAACGATGCCAAAATGATAGCCATTAGCGGTTCGGATAACTCCGAGGGCTGAAATGCCATGGGTAATCACAGCCAGTGCACTGAAGCTGAACACTAACCGCCTAGTTTCTTTGTTTGTAGCGAAGTTAACCAGCTGAAAGCCGAGGCCAGTCAGGTAGAAAACCACTGCAAAAATGCCTGATATAAGAGTGAGTTGCATGTGTAGAGGCTAGGAAAAAACTGGTTAAAGTTTCGCATATGTCCCGTGGTGGTTGAAGTGCTTTTTCAGCTTAGGTCGATTTGGCTATAATCCGCTCTCCCTTCTATTTATTGCCGACCAGTGGACCAACTCTAACGTGTTTGAAAATCTCACAGAACGATTAAGCGGTACGTTCCGAAAACTCTCCGGAAAGTCCACCCTCACCGAAAGCAATATTCAGGATGCTTTGAGAGAGGTTCGCCGGGCTTTGCTGGAAGCGGACGTTGCCCTTTCGGTGGTCAAGGATTTCATCGATCGAGTAAGTAATCGCGCGGTAGGGCAGGAAGTATCCAAGAGTCTTACACCAGGCCAGGCATTCATCAAAATCGTTCAGGCTGAGATGGAAGCCATCATGGGCTCTGCCAATGCAGAGCTTGATCTCAAGGCGACTCCTCCAGCAGTTGTGTTGATGGCAGGGTTACAAGGTGCTGGTAAGACCACGACTGTGGCCAAGCTTTCTCATTGGCTGAAAAATGAAGCGCAGAAATCAGTCATGGTGGTCAGTGCCGATGTGTATCGACCCGCTGCGATTCACCAATTGCAAACGCTGGCCAAGGACGTCGATGTTGAGTTTTTCGCCAGCGAGTCAGATCAATCTCCTGAAAGCATCGTTGCCGCTGCATTGGCCGAAGCCAGGAAGAAGTTCGTCGATGTGTTGATTGTCGATACCGCAGGTCGTCTCGCCATCGATGAAGAAATGATGAACGAGATTAGAAGTCTGCATTCGCAACTGAATCCGGTAGAAACCCTGTTCGTGGTCGA
>JAKSCP010000384.1 GCA_022360535.1 Pseudomonadales bacterium
ATACACTTGGCCATACCTAAATGAGCAATGCTCTTGCTGTGCTACGTGCTTTCTTCAGAATCGCTTTCTTCAGCGTCCAGAGCTTTCTGTGTGTCATAGAGCAACGCCAGATCAGCACCGGACAATAGACTCGTGCTTACACCCAAAGTTATCTCGAACAACATCAGGCTGAAGAAATCGTCCGCGAAGTTGAGCAAGAAAAAGCCGCAGCCGTGAATCACACTGCCGATCAGCAATGCTGTTCGCCGCCCGAATATGTCCGCGAAGTAACCAGAAGGTGCCTCAAGTAACACAATGGTGGTGGCAAACACTGCCTGCAGATAAAAAATCTGGGCGAGACTCAGCCCCTTTGATGCAAAGAAAGGCACGATTACCGGCACAATGACCATGAAGCACTGGAAAAAAGCCAGGCCATAAATCATTGGTATGTTTCTGCGCAAGCTCTGTTGCATTATTTTGGACACAAGTCCCCCTATGCCCGAACACCTGGTTCGAGCAGAATTAAATCTGAAGCAAAAAAAAGACCTCTAGTTCTGGGAACTTAGAGGTCTTTTCTTTAAGACTTTTATCAAGCGTTTAGCTTTCAGAAAATCACTCCAAGCTGGTCTCCCAATTCATGACCACGCGCGCGCAAAACTGGTGACCTAGCGAGGTCACAGCCGCGGGGATTGTGGTTAGAATCGAATAAGTGTTCATTGGTTTGACTTCATTAAATTTTCTCGACGCGCGCATTGTACTCTTATGGCCTGACCGGTCAAGCAAAAACTTGATTTGCGATGTGATTACGATCACTCGGCACTACTAACATTGTCATCGCGGAGTATGTACTCCAAAGATTCACGCTTTCTACTCCAGTACGACGCGAGAATAGAACCACTAATGTTATGCCAGACGCTAAACAGTGCTCCTGGCAATGCTGCTGTTGCTGAAAAAAATTGTAATGCCAACGCAACGCCCAGACCAGAGTTCTGCATACCAACTTCGATGGCAATGGTGTGACTCTGTTTTACATTCAGTCCCAGTAGTCGGCTTAAATAGAAACCACCTAACAGTCCGCCAAGATTATGAATGATCACGGCTAGCAGGGTGAGTATACCCACTTCGATTAGACGCTCGCTGTTTAGGGCAACGACGATGGCGATAATTAGCAATATCAAGACAATGGAAAGCGACGGCAGTAATGCTTCCACCCGTTGCACAGCACCTGTAGCGTAGTGATTAATCAAAGCGCCAGCCAGCACTGGAACAAATACCATCTGCAGAATACTGATCAGCATGGCCCAGGTGTCCACTTCGATGGTTTGCGACAGATAAAAGGTGCAAAGGAAGGGAGTAGCCAACACACCTACCAGAGTTGAGGTGACTGTCATGCTGATCGACAGTGCCAGGTCGGCCTTGGCGAGATAGCTGATTACGTTGGATGCGGTGCCCCCGGCACAACTCCCAACCAGTACCATGCCGGCAGTCAATTGGTTGGAGAGCTGCAGCATGGCGGAAAGAGTGAGAGCCAATAGCGGCATTAACAGGAACTGCAACAAGACGCCGATGAATATAGGCTTCGGATCGCTGGCAATGCGCGCGAAGTCATCCTGGGTGAGATTGAGGCCCATGACGAACATGATCGTTGCCAGCAGAGGCACGATGAGACTTTGCAGGGAAACGAAGGCATCGGCGGCGAAGAAGGCAATCAGGGACAGTAAAATCGCCCAAAGTGGGAATAAACTATTGAATCGTGACATGGTCATGGCGTGAATTACCGGGGAGGCAAGCATACTGCATTGACAGCCATTAAGCTTCGATTCAGGCTAAATCACTATGCTTAGTCCGTATTCGCTGTAACCTTTTCCGCCATCAGGCGTCTTAGCAGTGAACAGCCGGTAAAATAGCTGCTTGGGGCAATGAAACTCGGCGAATTATCGACATTGTAAGTAAAATAGAACTCACCCTGGGGAACGAGCAAATGATTAAAAAGGCGCTTTTATTGGTTATGGCAATTGGGCTCACTGGCTGTCTGGTCACTGTGGACTCCGATTCCCGACCCATCACTACCGTTTGGAATGAAGGGGAGGTCACCCGTCTGCAAATCGGGCAGAGTGATCAGCAGTTTGTCCGCAACTCCTTCGGCGATCCAGTAACCAAGCTCAGCTATGCCGATGGCACTGAGATCTGGAAGTATCGCAACCGCTCAGAGAAGGACACTGAAGTAGGCCTGTTCCTGGTGTTTTCTGTAGATGTAGAAGAAGAGCGAGTTGAAACGCTATCCATCGAGTTTGTCGATGGTGTGGTCAGCAATTACTGGGTAGAAGAAGACAGATTCTAGGGTAGCTGGTCCAGCCAGACTTCCAACTCAGACCAGTTCAGCGAAAATATGTGGGTGGCGTTCGGTACCAGAGCGGCATCCACTTTCGCACCTGCTGCCTGCAGCAACGCCGCGTTGGATTCCAGTTTGCGGTGCCAGCGAAAATCGTCCTTCTCACCGATTCTCAAATAGATCGGTAATCCTTCCATTGCGGAAAAACGCGTCTCGTCCCAGATTCGTCCCGGAGTAGCAATCACCCCGAGATAGTGCTCAGGAGCTTTGGCTGCAATCGCCAGGGCTGCACTGCCTCCGCTGGAGATGCCAACCAACAATGCTTTCTTTTGATCGACTGCATGCAGTTCCCGTAGTTGTTCCACCACGGTGAGCATCAGACTGCTATTGTCTACAAAAAACTTGCGTCCCTGATCGGAAATTGGCACGGCAAGAGCCCAGCCCCGGTCCACCAGTTCTTTTCCCAGCCAGAATTGAGCCCGAGCCATAAACTCGTTATTGGAGCCGCCGGTCAGGAGGATGGCCAAGGGGGGTGGGCTGGTGAGATTTTCTGGTTCGAACCACAGCACTCTGACGCTGACACCATCGCCAAGCGTGAGCGTGTCTTCTGCTGCGAACAACAGGTTCGGTAGCGCTAGCAGAAGTAACAGAATACTTGCGCTATAAGATATTCGTCGCATGCTGAGTCTTCTCAGCCCCCCTTTTGAATGTAACAAATTATAACAGTCGCGCTGTCGCAAAGGCTCGTGATGAGATGAATACCCCGTGCCAACCGTTGACTGCAGGTAACACAGACCGGTAGCAGTAGGGAGTTATAACAACCCGCCCAAAAGGCGGGCCAGGGGGCGAGGGCTCTGGCCAAATTGAGTGAAAACTACTCAAAATGACCAACTTCAACTACTGTAACCTTTTCCAGTCAGCCCCGTCCTTAAAATCAAATGTTAGAGCAATACCAGCAGGCTATCGCGCAGTATCGGCAGCGGATCTATTCCTTTGCCCACTATAGCCTGCGTGCCAGAGAAGACGCGGAAGATATAACCCAGGAAGTCTTCATCAAGCTTTGGCAGCACTGGCAGCGGATCGATCACAGCAAACTCAATGCCTGGTTGATGCGGGTTGCTCATAACGCGGTCATTGATCATGTCCGCAAACGGAAGAACCACGTAGAGAATACCGATGATTATGCGGAACCGGATGTACAGGCGGCAGCTGATAAAGAGGTTGGTCAAGAACTTGATGACCAGGCTTTTAAAGCGCAGCTGATGCACTGCATACACAGTTTGGACGACCCGTTTCGCAGCATCATCATCATGCGGGACATCCAGGGCCAGAGTTACGCAGACATCCAGCACAGTCTGGATATGAGTGAAAGTCAGGTGAAGGTTTATTTGCATCGTGGTCGCAGAAAGCTTCGCGACAACGAGAAACTAAGGCAGTTATTCGATCTGAAGACAGGTCGAAGTGAGCAAGCAAGAGAATCCAATACGGTGGCAATGAAAGTAGTAAAGCCAACCAGAGACAAGCAAGGGTAACACCATGTCCACAAACAACGAGTCACAGTGCTATTTCGTTCAACTCCAGTTCGATGCCTATATCGATGGAGATTTAAGCGAGACCCAGCAGGAAAGCTTCCTGTCTCATATTAGCGCCTGTAATGAATGCGCGAATGAGTTTCGCTATGCGCAAACCATTCAGGATGGTTTATTGGATTTGCCGCTCCTGGACTGTTCTGAGGCGGCGGTAGAACAAGCACAGCATATCGCGATGAACTCGCAAACAGCTAAACAGTCCGGTGGACGTTGGCTTGAAGGATTGCTGGAATGGTTGGCGGCGACTCCGCCAGTTATTCGCTACGCTTTCCCTGCTGCGGCAGTAGCTGTAATAGGTCTAATTGCGCTCCCACAGCTGCAGCCAGCCAATCCAGAACCACCTTTGGCAGTAAATGAAACCAATTTCACTCTCGATGGTGCAGAGCTGCCCTTTGTATTGCCAGCACAATACAGCCCTACTGATATTGTTGAGGCACTCAATGAATTGAATTTAGCAATTGAATATTTAAACCAAGTGAGCCAGCGCACAGAAGCAATGGTAGGTGATCGTTTTCTTATACGACCTCTCCGCGACAGACTGAATGCTTCTTTTGAGCGCGTCAGAGTCAGTACCAATGATGCATTGGCTGGCGATCAAATTTAAGAGGCCGCAGAGCTTCACGAAAGACATTACTGCACTATGCAGTCAGCTAAAAGCGAGGTAACGAAATGAAACTCTTTAAGCAATTTTTAATTTGCGTCACCGCCGTCGTGGTCATTCCCTGGGCGTTGGCAGCAGACAATGATTTGCAGGGCCATCCTGGCTTCGTGGACTTCTCCACTCTCACGTCCCGCGCTACTGAAGAGCCCACGGTTGAGATCAGTCTTAAGGCGCCGTTGTTGGCTATGATAACCAATTTGATTCGGGCCGAAGACGAAATGGCAGCGGATTTTGTCTCCAAGTTGTTGAACGTAACGGTCAACGTCTTCGAAAGCGACGCTATCGATGTGGACAACATCGCTGAATCTATGTCGGAGATAGCGGACAATCTTGATGATCAGGGTTGGGATCGCGTGGTCCGTGTACGTGACGATGAAGAACATGTAGACATCTATGTGCGCATGTCCAGTGATGAGGAATTGATTCATGGTATTGCGGTCATGGTGGCATCAGACGACGAAACAGTAATGATCAATTTAGTTGGTGATATTAGCGGTAATGATGTCGCTGCGCTGGGCCGTCGTTTTGATATCGACGAGCTGTCTGATCTCGACGTCGAAGTTAACTAACAGAGTCGATGGAGATCATCGCCATGAAAAGAGTGCTGCTCGTACTGATTATGGGCTCCATGCTTGCCGGTTGCATGTCATTCAGTGACCGTTCCATGCGCCCGGTACGTAACTCAATCATCCAACAGATGCCTGAGATACGTCTAAAAAAAGAAATGGCGGTAGCACTCGGTGGTGGCATGTTCGATTTTCTCGACATCATCACCTTGAATGAGGCCGACCTGTCCGAAGTGGATCACTTACAGGTTGCGGTCTATCAGGTCTATCCGCAGGGTGATGATGCAAACTTCACTGATGAGATCTTCCAGGAGTCTCTGCTAGCCAAAGATGCCTCGCTAACCTGGGAGCGAATCATAAGAGTGCGAGAAGACGGAGAGCATGTTTGGGTGTTCGTTGGCATGAATTTGGATGAGCAGGCACTGGAAGCGGTATCGGTGTTCGTCGTAGAGAGCAACGAACTGGTGCTAATCAACATGGATGGCGATCTAAACGAATTATTGGAGTATGCCTTTGAGCCTGCCCGTGGTCATCCTGGCGCCTACAAGTCGGGCTAGTCGCTTTCGACTATTGAGAGCGATACAGGCACAGATTTGAATCTCGGCGTGCGACTGCGCGTGTCGACAGTGCGGGGCACCAGTACGTTGGCTTCAGGGAAATAAGTCATTACGTTGCCCGCTTTAATGGCAAAGCTGGCAAGACGTAAGTTTTCCATAGTTCCAGTATCGTTACTGACACTAACCATCTGTCCTTCTTTCCAGCCCAGGCGTGCCATATCTTCTGGGTTCATAAACAACACTTGCCTGTCAGTCTGTTTACGGTACACATCCTCCTCACTGTAGATGATGGTATTGAATTGTCCTTCGCTGCGGACACTGGTTAGCATGAATGTACGCTGTGTGCTGGCACGAGTATTCCAGTCGGTTGCCCTGGGTACAGCGAATTTAGCCCGACCAGACTCGGTGGCGAATTTTGGCTGCTTCAGGTGTCGGCCTTTGATGTGAAATTCTTGTTTGCTGTCATCAATATCCGCTAAAGCATCGAAGCCAGGTATTAGTCTGGCGATGGTCTGTCTAATCGAGGTGTGTTGGTTAAATTGCGCAAAGTCCAGCAATTGAGCATCCACAACTTTACTGGCTATGGCAGCGATGATGTCAACTTCTGAGAGTAAATCTGGAATGCGATCGAATCCACCGTCACTGAGGCGGACATAATTGAACATGGACTCCTGAGTGGTTCCCTGATTTTCTTCATCCCTGACCCGAATAGGTAGGATGATGTTCTCTCCCTCAACACCGTTGACATGGGTTTGATTCAAGGTCGAATTGATCATTACCTTGAAGGGGATTTTGGAAAGCGCTTGATCTGCATAGTCGGTATCGGGATTGGCTGCGAATAAATTGCCACCAAGCAAGAAGGCAAAATCAATCTTGCCAGATCCCGCTGCCTCGACGCAGGCCAGGGTATCCATGCCCAGGTAGGTCGGCAACTGTACGTCGAATTCTTTTTCAATAGCCTCGAATACCTGTTGCTTAAGGGCAGGGGTGAGTCCCATCGAGCTGACGCCTTGCACGTTCGAATGCCCCCTGAGGGGGAGTAAGCCTTTTCCTTCGCCTCCGATCATGCCTCGCAACAGCGCCAGAGCAGTCAATGTTTCAATGTTCTCCGTGCCGTTGCTGTGGTGAGTGAGGCCCATGCCCCAGGCGAACACTGTGCGTTCGGATTTCGCGTAGAGGTCTGCAATGCGCTGTATCTCCGTTTGTGTGACACCTGACTCTCGTTCAATGTCACGCCATTCCCTGCCAAGCACGAAGTCACGATAGCCATCAAAGTCATCACAATGAGCGTCTATAAATTCAAGGTCAGTCTGGTCTCTTTCGATTAGCGATTTAGCGAGACCGGTAAGCAGGGCAACATCTCCGCCTACATGTGGTTGTACGTAGTCAGAAGCGACCTCGCCACCCCCTGTTATCATCGACTTGAAGTTGCTGGGTGAGGCGAAGCGGACAAGACCAGCTTCACGTACCGGGTTAATAACGATAACCCGGCCGCCCCGTTGTCGGCATTCCAGCAGGACTTTAACGAATCGCGGATGGTTTGAGGCCGGATTCGCGCCAAGCACGAAAATCAGATCGGCCTGATGTAGGTCTGCGTATTGAATGGTCGCGGTGCCGGTGCCTATTGTTGCACTCAGTCCGACCCCGGAAGCCTGATGACAATAGTAGGAGCAGTTATTGATGTGATTGCAGCCATAGAGTCTGGCGAAGAGCTGCAAAATAAACGCCGCTTCATTTGATGAGCGACCTGAGCCATAGAAAAAACTCTTCTCTGGGTTGGTGTCGCGGAGCCTGGAAGCTATCCGCTCGATAGCTTCGTGATAGCTGATTGCCTGGTAGTAATCAGCGCCTGCCGGTTTGTAAAGAGGATGGGCCAGACGCCCCAGATCTTCCAATTGTTTGCCGGACAGTTGTCGCAGTTCCTGCAAACTGTTTTGTTCAAAAATCTCCAACGGGATTGCTGCCCGGATATCACTGAGTTGTGCCTGGATGTTTTTATTGCAGATTTCGATTCGCTTGCTGTATTCGTTATGCAATCCTCCGCGCTGACCGCCGGTACCAAAAGCGCAGGCCTTGCAGGTGTTTTTAGAGCGCACGGCAGCCGCAAGTTTGCGCGTGCCAACTTTGTTGGCGGCCCGCATGACATAATTGATGGCTTTAAATCCACCGGCTGCTGGCAGTTCGGACTGTGCTTCTTTCTTGCTCATCGAATTTATTCTTCCAGTCCAAGAATTTCCATACGTTCGCTTCCGGCTACCGTAACCAGAGTGCCCTCGACCGTGGTAAATGAGCGCTCTTCCAGCTGATATTTGTAGACTTGATAGCTCACTGGTTGTGCTTGATTCTCACGATGTAGATTCACAGTGAGTATGGTGTGGTCGTCTTGCCATCGAAAGTAGTAGAGCGCTGCACCTACCCCAACCATCATGATTAGAAAGAGATAAGCGCCTAGTCTGATATCCGATGAGAGTTCTGATTTTTCTTTGGCCAGGGTGTCGTCGGTTGTAGCTGCGTTACTGGTTTTTTCTGCAGACGCATCGGCCATGTTGCGTTGTCGTACATAGATAGTAGCGATAGCGATGACGGCGAGTGTTAGAAGGATCTTACCCAGCATAATGGATCGGCTCTGGAATGCTTGCTTGCCGATAATAACAGCGCAATACCTGGCTTCCTAGCTGCATGGGAAGTGGCGAGTCGCTGTGATGTCTGGCTGCCGCTATAATGCGCCATTAATGATCGAAGCATTCACGATAATCCCCGGTCATCAATGATGGTTACATTAAAGTTAAGGCAGCAGTTGTCCTCAGATGACATCCACTAAAGAGTCACCCTATGTGCCGGAAGGTATGCCTCCTTTGGACTTAAGCGGGCGCGCCACGTCATTTTTTGAGTTCTGGCCCATGTGGTTGATGTACATACCCGTAGTACTGCAGTGGCTCTTATTGTCTCTGCGCTATCGCAGCTTAACCTTGCCGTTGATAGCCAGTCCGGCAGTCCCCTTGTCCGGCATGGTGGGAGTCGAGAAATCTGCAGTTTTCGATGCCGCAGGCAAGGAAGCCAGACGCTGGATACTACCGTGGGTAATCTATGAGGTTAGCGCTGACGATGCGGCTAGTCAGGTACAGCAGATCATCAGTCAACTCGATGCAACGGGATTGGGTCTGCCTATCGTTGGCAAGCCCAATATCGGTTGTCGGGGAGCAGGGGTTAAACTGCTTAACGATGAAGAAGAGTTAAGGGACTATCTGCAGGCATTTCCCGTGGGTGGTTCCATTCAGTTTCAGAAGCTCAGTCAATGGGATGCGGAAGCCGGCGTGTTTTACGTGCGTTATCCGCAAAGCGAAAGCGGTGAGGTGACTTCCCTAACCCTGAAATACACGCCCTATGTGGTTGGCGATGGTACCAGCACGCTGGCACAATTGATCGAATCCGACCCCCGTGCCGGTCAGCTTCAACATCTGTATGAAGACAGGCATCGGGCCGATTGGCGGCGTGTTATTCCTGAGGGTGAGCCTTATCGACTGGTGTTCTCTGCCAGCCACTGTCGAGGGGCGGTGTTCAGAGATGGCAAAGACTATATAGAACCGGGGCTGGTATCAGCGCTGGATCGAATCTTCGACGATATACCGGGCTACCATTACGGCCGGCTGGATATCAAGTTCGGTGACCTCGATCGACTGAGCGCCGGAGAAGCCTTTGAGATAATCGAGATAAACGGCGCCAGCTCGGAATCCATCAATATCTGGGACCGCAATGCCAGCCTTGGGCAGGCCATCAAAACCCTGTTGCAGCAATACAGTACGCTGTTTAAACTTGGAGCCGCTAACCGCAGGTTGGGTCACAGGACCCCTGGTTTGTTAGCGTTACTCAAAGCCTGGCAGTACGAATCGAAGTTAGTAAAACAATACCCACAAAATGACTAATCCCTGTCGGCTTCCAATCAAGCCCAGATTCATTGCCTCTTTATTAGAGAGTGTCCTGGGTTTAAAACCTCTTGCAAAAATCTACGATGATCGGCCGCTTGGGCTCGATCCCTTTCAATTCCTCGAATACGCCCTGGACGCACTTGGTGTCACTATCGAAATTGAAAACCCTGAAATACTGGAGGACATCCCAAAAGAAGGACCGGTTCTCATAGTAGCTAATCATCCTCTCGGTGGTTTGGAAGGGATGGCAATAGCCAAGGTCATAGGTGAAGTCAGGCCTGATCTGCAGGTGTTGACTAACGAGTTGCTGCGTTTAATTCCTGAATTAGCGCCGCTTTTTATCGGTGTCAACGTGTTATCGAAGAATGCGGCAGCGGGTAATGTGGGCGGCATCAAGCAGGTACACAAACACCTGAAGAATGATGGTGCGGTTCAACTGTTTCCTGCAGGAATGGTATCGGCCTACGAGCAGGGTCGCATTCAGGATCGTGAATGGAATCGCCTGGCAGGCCAGTTATTACAGAAGTACCAGTGCACTTGTGTGCCGATTCACGTCGGAGGTAAGAACAGTTCTTACTTCTACGGAGCTGGTGTAATTCACCCACGACTTAGAACTCTGCTACTGCCTCGCCAGCTGGCGAACAAACAGGGATTCACTTTGCCATTGAAGTTAGGCAGACCTATTCCCGCTCAGGAACTTCGCTTGTTGCAGAGTCCGGTAGCGGTTACGCAGTATCTGAGAGTGAGTACGGATGCATTGGCCCAGAATAGTGGCCAGGAAATTGCCCAACCAAGTCTGCAGGACGCCCAGGAAATCGATAGCTCGAGTAACAGTTCAGAAATCCATGCGGCAATCGATGCGCTGGAAGACTGCAAGTTGGTGGAGCATGAAGAGTTTGATGTGTATTGCGCGCCCTACGAAAGACTGGGCGCCATCATGGAACAGATCGCGATAGCCAGGGAGGTTACTTTCCGGGCCGTAGGCGAAGGCACTGGACTGTCAAAAGATTCCGATGAATTTGATCCCCACTATCTGCACTTATTTCTTTGGGACAAACAGGAGCAGCGTATAGCCGGTGCCTATCGGGTGGGCCTGGTAGATGAGATCGTGGCCAAGCATGGCGTCAAAGGACTCTATAGTCGTTCCTTATATAAGTATGATGAAGCTTTTATCAATCAGTTGGGATCGGCCATTGAGATGGGGCGATCATTTATCCATATCGACTATCAACGCCGTCCGGTGTCGCTAAATTTGTTATGGCGCGGTATTGGTCAAATACTCATCAAAATGCCCAGGTATCACACTTTGTTCGGATCCGTGAGTATTTCCAGAGAGTACAGCGATCTTGCTCGTTCCCTGATTGCGGATACGCTGCTTACCAACTACAAGGCTAAAGAATTTGTACCTTTGGTCCAGCCTATTACCCCGCACAAGGTGGAAAATCGGGTTTGGACTGAAGATATGTTGGCGGAGCTTGCTAATGTGAAGATGTTAGGCAAACTGATTGGTCGCTGCGATCCAGGCAAGGCGGTGCCGGTTTTGCTCAGGCATTATCTGTCTTTGAATGGCAAGTTGGTGTGTTTCAACATTCATTCGGGGTTCAATAATTCTCTCGAAGGTCTCATCGTGGTGGATGTTCGCAAGACAGAAGTTAAGACACTGAATCGATTTCTCGGCGCAGAAGGCGTTGAGCACTTCTTGTCTTTTCACAAACTGCAAAACTCGGCCTAGTCATGGACAAGTTTCTCGCTATCCTGCAGCTGCTAATTGCCGTGCTTCTGGCGATCATGGCAGTGGTTACCATCCATAACCTGGTGAATATCGCTACCCGTCCGGAGACCATTTCGGTGGTGAATACCATTATTGGCCAAGGTGTGGTGATTATCGCGCTATCGGTCTTCGCCACCGTGCTGTTCCGGAAAGCCTGGAAACAGCTCAGGCAGCCGGGCCAAGCCCCCCAAGAGCCTGAATCTCCAAGCGAATAGCTGTTTCCAGTGCTGGAGGTGAGGGACCGCCCGGGAGTATAATCTCGCGCTTTTGTGGCGGCTGGCCCCAATATGATTATCTTTGACGATCCCAATCGATTCTCTCAGTTTCACCAGAATTGCGTAGCCACTATCGGTAAGTTCGACGGTGTGCACCTGGGCCATCAGCTTATTCTGGATCAACTGAAACAGAAGGCGGAACAGCACAATCTGCCAGCGGTTGTGATCCTATTGGAGCCCCACCCGGAAGAGTTTTTTACCGGGGACGACGCGAAGTGCCCAGCTCGACTTACGGTAGTGAAGGAAAAGCTGGAACTACTGGAGAGCTTCGGCATCGATTTCGTCTTTCAATTACGCTTCGATCGGGCTTTAAGCGAGTTGTCAGCGCAAAGCTACGTTGAAGACATACTGGTGGACGGGTTGGGAATTGTAAGCCTGATCGTAGGCAACGACTTTCGATTCGGGCATCAGCGGCAGGGAGATTTCGGCTTGTTGCAGGAGCTGGGTGCCGCGCATGGCTTCGAAGTAATCGAGACCGCAGCTTATGAGCGTAATGGTCAGCGCATTAGCTCCACTTTCATTCGGGAGACGCTCAAAGAAGCCAACTTCGAATTAGTTGAGCAATTGTTGGGTCGGCCCTATTCCATGAAAGGTGAGGTTCAGAAGGGCCAACAGCTAGGTACGGATTTGGGTTACCCCACCTGCAATATCAATCCCCATCGCCGCAAGATTCCCTTGCATGGGGTATATGCCTGTGAGGTGAGACTGGGTGACCGGTATCATCAGGCGGCAGTAAATATTGGCTATCGCCCTACGGTTACCGAAGATGGCGAGGCCTTATTGGAAGCACATATTCTGGATTTCGATGAAGTGCTTTACGGAAAATCCATTGAAGTCATCTTTAAAGAGAAACTTCGTGACGAAGTGAAGTTTGATGGATTGGATGCATTGAAGGATCAAATCAGCAAAGACGTGGAACTAGCCAGGGAGGTCTTGAGTGCAACGGCCTGATGAGCGCCCCAGCGCTTGGACATTGAATTACCGCCAGGAAGACGCACTTTAGAGCTATGACGGATTATAAGAGCACACTGAATCTACCTCACACGGATTTCCCGATGAAGGCCAATTTGGCCCAGCGGGAACCAGCGATGTTGGAAAAATGGCAGGCTTTGTCCCTGTATGAGCGAATCTGTGAGAAGAACGCGGGCAGACCCAAATTTATTCTGCACGATGGTCCACCATACGCAAACGGTGAGTTACATCTGGGTCATGCTATCAACAAAGCATTGAAAGACTTTGTGGTGAAGTCGCGCCAGATGTCCGGTTTCGATGCGCCCTATATCCCCGGTTGGGATTGTCACGGCTTGCCTATCGAACACAACGTTGAGAAGAAAAAAGGTAAGGCGGGCCAAAAAATTTCTTTCGCTGAATTTCGACAAGCCTGTCGAGATTATGCCGCGGGGCAGGTGGAAATTCAGAAACAAGGATTTATCCGCTTAGGCGTTTTTGGTGATTGGGAAAATCCTTACCTCACCATGAATTTTGAAACCGAAGCCGATATCGTACGAGCTGTCGGCAAGATCGTCGCCAATGGACATCTTGTTAAAGGGTACAAGCCAGTCTACTGGAGTGTGGTCGGTGCCTCCGCTCTGGCAGAAGCGGAAGTGGAGTATAAAGACAAACAGTCTTTTGCCATCGATGTCCGGTTTCCCGTAGTTGATTCGGCTCAGTTCCTTGCGGTATTCGGAAGCGAAGCGGCAACCCAGGCCGCCGCAAAGCTATCGGTAGTCATTTGGACGACCACTCCCTGGACCCTGCCTTCCAATCAGGCTGTTTCCTTACATGGCGAGCTGTCCTATGCCCTGGTTGCTTGCGACCTTGGTCAAGGTGATGAAGCGCTATTGCTGGCGGAGGATATGGTAGAAGACATCATGTCCCGCTACGGTGCAGAAAACTATGAAGTCATCG
>JAKSCP010000388.1 GCA_022360535.1 Pseudomonadales bacterium
ACCTCCCTCCCACTCTCACTATTGTGGTTCTGGTGACTGCTCTTTGCGCGCTGGCCTGTTGGGGAATTCAGCAATCAGTCGCCACTGCCGCTGCCATAACATTGCTGGAAATAGGAGGCCTGCTTTTAATCATTGCCGTGGCCACAGTTGTTGGTGCGCCAGACAATGTTGAGACTGTTAGCAATACCACCAGTAACTCAACCCAAGGAGTTTGGGCTGGTCTGTTGGGCGGCTCTTTCCTTGCGTTCTATGCCTACATTGGTTTCGAAGACATCGTGAATGTGGCGGAAGAGGTGAAATCGCCGCAACGGGCAATGCCGGTAGCTATCGCCGTCGCTCTGGTAACTGCAACCCTGTTGTATACCGCTGCAACATTCGCTGCTCTGGAAATATTGCCTCCAGACAGATTGGCGGCATCGGAAGCACCGCTCGCCGATGTGTACGCTGTAGCCACCGGTGGCTCTCCCTGGTTTATTTCGCTGATCAGTTTGTTCGCTGTAATCAACGGCGCGCTCATTCAGATCATCATGTGCTCCAGAATTGCGTTTGGCTTGTCGCAAGAAGAGTTGTTGCCGAAAACACTGGGTCAATTGAATTCCCGCACCCAGACACCCATCAACGCTACCGTTGGTGTCGCTATACTGATCGCTATCGCAGCCCTCACCCTCTCCACTGAAACCCTGGCGCGCTTCACCACGACCATCCTGTTAGTGGTGTTTATCCTGGTCAACCTGGCCCTGCTCCGCGTTAAGCAAAACGAGACTGAGGATTCAGGTGCAATGGTGTTTCCGAAATTTGTGCCCGCCCTGGGCTTAGTCGCCAGTGCGGCTTTTCTGTTGGGAGAGATTGTGTTGTGAGTTTGCCAAGTGGCCATGGAAAGGCCATCAAATCGCCTGAATCCAGACGCCGAACAACACCGATTTCTACGCTGATTTTCGACCCGTTTCGTTGTCACAATTTGTAAAAAAACAATGACATATCGGCACTAAATGGGGCACTTCGTCGCTAGACGCCGGAGCGTTTGGTCGTTATTCTAGCGTCCCTGCTTTTGAAGGTACTTTTGGTTATAAAATTAGTACTTAATAAAACTAAAAATCAGAATAGCACCGCCCTGGATTCAACTGAGCCTTGCTGGCGGTGACACAAAGACTCAATTGATTTCGTATTCTTTGGAGAGGACATCAATGCGAACCTTAACTAAATCCCTTGCTTCAGTAATTTTCGGCGTGTTCGCCACTGTGGCATTTAATGTGTCAGCGCAGTCGGTGGACACTGGCCGCTTCCTCAGCCTGGCACCGCCCGACGGTTTGCCTGTGATTCCTGTACTGGAAGGCTGGATTTCGAATCCAGACGGTACTACCAGCTTTTCCTTCGGCATCATTAACCGTAACGAAGAAGCTATTGATATTCCCCTGGGTGAAGGCAATCGTATCGAGCCTGCGAAATACGACGGCATTCAGCCAACCCATTTCCCGGCTGGCCGAACTACGGGTGCTTTCACCGTGACAGTTCCTGCAGCTGAGCAGGACAATGACGTGTGGTGGTATCTCACCACTGGCAACTCTGAAGAATTAAAGGTTCCTGGCCGTCGCGGCGCTTCTGCCTACGAACTGGATTTCATTCTGCCACGCCCCCAGGGTGCGCTGCAGCCATTGGTTGGCATCGGTGAAGATGGTCAGCAAGCTGCCGGCCTTTACGCTCAAATTGGTGACTACCCTGGCGGCACAGTACGTGCTGGCGAGCAGGTAGAAATCATCATCAATGCAACTGATCCCGCGGTGCGCGATCCTGAAGATCCTCGTTTTGGCGAACCTCTGCCAATGGGTGTGGAATTCAACAAGTACCAGGGTCCTGGTGAAGTGTTATTCGCCCGTCACGAAAGCACACCTGAAGCGACCAATCCCTACGATGAAGGCGACCGACGCTTTAACTTCTGGCGAGCTCCTGAGGCGAACGAACTGGAAATTGCCGGCCCATCAGGTACCGCCAGGGTTTATGCGACGTTCTCCGAGCCAGGTGACTACATCATTTCCGGCAAGGTAGACGTCCATGATGCACCCGATAGCTCAGACGGCGACCAGTGCTGCTGGACTAACGTGTATCAGCGAGTGACTGTTCGATAAAAACTACAGTTTCTCACGAAATTCGTGATATGCGACCGGCCTCTGGCCGGTCGTTTTCGTTACAGCCCAGTAATCACCTGAGGCTTGGGAAAGTGGTTAATTTTCAGCCATAAAATACCCCTGAAAACCGCATGGTTACTGCCTGACAGACTGTTGCAATTTGTTGCAGAACGGGACCGAAAATCACCGGATTCAATGGACTTTCGGGGCCCCCGTGGATACCATTTTTTGAGTACAAGTTTAGCCCTGTCCCTACTTGAGGAGAAAAGCACATGAAAAACGTGCGTAGCAAGAGTGCCCTTTTGGGTGGTGCGGTAGCACTGGCCCTGAGCATGGGTGCGCAAGCACAGGACGAAATCACCTATAACAGCCACGTAGCTCAGATCATCAATGAGAACTGCGTTGTCTGCCACAGAGAAGGTGGTATCGGACCTATGCAGTTTGAGAATTACGACCAGGTTCGTCCCTGGGCGCCTCTCATTTCATACAAGGTTGAGCGTCGCGAAATGCCTCCTTATGCCTATGACCAGCACATTGGTATTCAGGATTTGGAAGGCGACTGGCGTCTTGATCAGGATGAGATCGACACTGTTGTCGCATGGGTTCAGCAAGGTGCACCTCTGGGCGATCCAGACATCGTACCTGTTGCGCCAGAACTTCCAGATCCCAATGAGTGGAATTTCGCGCCTCAGTTTGGTCAGCCTGACCTTATCGTTGAATCTAATTCCTA
>JAKSCP010000392.1 GCA_022360535.1 Pseudomonadales bacterium
AGGCATCGCCACCGTTGTTGCCACCACCGGCAAACACCAACACTCTCCGTGTATCCGGCCATTGTTCAATCAATGCCTGGAAGCACACCAGGCCGGCCCGACGCATCAGCGTGAAGCCCTCAATACCAAACTGTTCGATGGCAATTCGGTCTAATTGCTGAACCTGGGCTGCCAAATACAGGTCGCGAGGAATTGTGGTATGGGGCGAGGACATGGTTTTGCCCTGAGCTTAGTTAAATTTCTTAATCAGCCGGTGAATGAGTCGAAGAGCAGATTCCAACTCTTCCATCGGAATATCTTCAGTAGAATCGATGGCCCAGGGATCCTGCACTTCCCGTAAAACATTGTAGACATCTTTACCCTTATCGCTAAGCGTAACCAGCATGGATCGCTTGTGCTTGGGATTCGATGCATACACCAGCAAGCCGTCTGCAACCATGACATCGGTAATGCGCTGCACCGCTTGTCGTGACTGGCCAAGGACTCTGGCAACACCGGGAACGGTCAAGCCGGAATTAGAAAGTGCAATAGCACCGATAACTTTCCAGCGGGCATGGGTAAGACCGAGTTTTTCGGTCATGGCATCGCCTTCGGCAATGAGCAAACCATTGAGGCGAAAAATTGAGAGGACCAGGTCCAGAAATAGAACACGTTTGGACGAATGCACTACTTACTCCATTCAATCGTCTTATGTCAGCATGTTGTCATTCACCGCATGGGCAGTCAATCAGAAAGCGACTGGCTGCGAGGCAAACTTTCATCGCCTGGTGTGCGTCTTGAATAGTAACGGCAAGGAACTCCTTGCTCCCAAACATATCTGTGGCGCCAATGCGCACAAAGGACAACATCATGACGAAACCACTTAAGGCATTGCTGGTATTTACTGTTCCCAGCCTTTTCTTGGTTCACTTTGCTTACGCCCAACCACAACTTTCCGGAACCCCGGAAGAGCTCAGAGGATTTCTGTTTCCTCGCCCCAATACGGTGAACATCAATGGTGACGCCGAACTCACCGCCTACAAAGACGTCGCCAAAGTCAGTCTGCTGATCACCACCGAAGCGCGCTCACTAAACGCGGCGATGACGCAAAATCAGGAACTGCGTACCGGCTTGATCGATCAATTCGTAGCTGCGGGAATCGCCAGTCAAGACATAAACAATTCGAAATTTGCCAGCTCACCACAATACGGTTTGTTTGGCCGCAATCCTTCTTCATTTGAAGTGAGTGCCAGGCTGGATGTGGACGTATCCAACGAAACCCACTTACAGCTTCTGGCAGCCGCTGCTGATGAAAGCGAAGAAGTCGAATTCGAACGCATCGAATTTGAACACAGCGAGGAAGAAGAATTCGAACAGGAGGTGAGAGAATTAGCACTGCAAGACGTGATGGAGCAAAAGGCCTTCTATGAAAGCAATTTGGGCCTGGAACTTAGAGCTGTAAACTTCTTCTATGGCGGCATCCGTCAGATGCAGCGGTCGATGCCCATGGCTGCCATGAGCGAAGCAATCGCTGTCGAGGCGCTGCAGGACAACAGCCTAGCCACACAGGGGGCGACCGCTGCCAGTGTTGCACCCAGTTTCGATGAAGTAGAATATGCAACATCGGTTACTGTGGTGTTCGAAATTGTCAGCGAGAGCCAAAACTAGAACAAATTTCGCTGTTGGATTATCACTGCTGACGCTGCTCCTGAGCTTTAGTGGATCAGCGCTGCATGCGGAATCCGACACTTCTTTGCGTTATGCCAAACGCCTTCTGCGTGTCAGCGGCACAGCAGAACATTTCGCTGCTCGCACTTCCCACCAGACCAGCAACATTATTCGCTCCTACACCAGCATCGTGAACATGGAAGCAGATGTCAGGCTTCCGCAGCATATCTTGTCGAGTATCAGAAACTGCTATCAGCAGGTTTATGCGTGGGACAATTTTGAAGACGGTATTGCATTGATTCTCGCGCAGCAACTCAGCGATGAGGAGATGCTGATCCTGATCGATTTTTATCGAGACCTGGGGCTACCACCGATGGCAATCGAAACCTTCAAAGCCACAATTGCCAAAGCTCCTTCCATCCAGCAGGTTTCCGCTGACTTTATCTTCTCCAGCAGTGGCAGTTGTGTCGATCGGGACGCGCTTATTATCAACGATTATCTGTCATCCCTGGACCCCGCCTTTAGCAGCCTTTCTGCCCCTTAACCAACATCAACATTTCTCGACTTGGTTCCGAGCCCGTCTGGGTGTAGCTTTAGGAGCACATTTAACGTAAAGCCTTTAGATCACGGTATGTCTCTTTGAACAAACAACTCAAACCCGATCCGTCAATCGAGCAGGACAAGGAAGAGTGGCGCGAAGCACTGGCCAATATCCTTGAAGAACATGGCGACGAAGGCGTGCGAGAAATTTTGAATTGTCTTTCCTCCTGGTGCAGCGAACATCATATTGATACGCAACAAGTCACGGTCAACACCCCTTACCTCAATACCATCCCGGTGTCAGAACAGCCAGATTACCCTGGCGATATAGAGATCGAACAACGCCTGGAAAATATCCTGCGGTGGAATGCCATGGCGATGGTTCTGCAAGGCCAGGACGCAGGAACAGGAGTAGGCGGACATATTGCAACTTATGCCTCCGCCGCCACCTTGATGGAAGTGGGATTCAATCATTTCTTTCGCAATAAATCCGAAGACTACGGCGGTGATCTGGTTATCTTGCAACCGCACACCAGTCCGGGCATCTATGCGCGCTCCTGGCTCGAAGGTGAACTCGACGAGGAACAAATAAAGAATTTTCGGCGGGAACTCCAGCCAGAAGGCGGCGTGACTTCTTATCCCCACCCACGCTCCATGCCTGACTACTGGCAAGTGCCCAATGCTTCCATGGGGCTTTCTACGCCAACCGCGATCTACCAGGCACGCTTCGCAAAATACCTGGAAAACCGTGGATTGAAGCCCAAGCTTGGCGGCAAGGTTTGGTGCTTTATCGGCGACGGTGAAGCCGATGAGCCAGAAGTGCTCGGCACCATCAACATTGCTTCCCGGGAGCAACTGGACAATCTGATTCTGGTAATCAATTGTAACTTGCAACGTCTGGATGGCCCGGTGCGCGGGAATGGAAAGATCATTCAGGAACTGGAGGCGTCATTCATCGGTTCGGGCTGGAACGTAATCAAAGTCATTTGGGGAGGCGGTTGGGACAAACTCCTGCAAGCGGATGTCAATGGGACCCTGCGCCGACGCATGGAAGAGTGTGTAGATGGTGATTACCAACGCTATTCTGTGTTGCCTGGCAATCAGCAACGGGAACACTGGGTAGATGGCAACGCCGAACTCGAACAGATGATGAACGAACTATCCGATGAAGAAGTTAAACAGATTAAGCGCGGCGGCCAGGATGTAGAAAAAATTTATGCGGCCTATGCCCGTGCCGTAAAAAGCAATGGCAAACCCACTGTCATTCTTGTCAAGACGGTTAAAGGCGACGGTCTGGTTGATGCGGCTGGTAGCAATACGGTACATCAGAAGAAGAATTTCGATAGCCAGCAACGTTCAATGATCGCCGAGAACTTCGGAATCCCTCTAAGCAAAGAAGCCATTCGCCAGGCACAGTTCTACAAACCGGCTGCTGACAGTGATGAGATCAAGTATCTGAAGGCGAGACGCGCGGAGCTTGGAGGTGCAATTCCCAAGCGGCAAACCAAGAGTGAGAAACTCAAACCGCCACCTATAAACTCTTTCGAAGCTTTAACAAAGAACACCAGCGACCGCTCCATGTCTACCACCATGGCGCTGGTCCGTATTCTCTCAATCCTGATGCGGGATAAATCGCTCAACAAATATATCGTACCCATTGTGCCCGACGAGGCACGAACTTTTGGCCTCGAAGCACTGTTTAAAATCGCTGGTATCTTTTCGTTGCAAGGCCAGCATTACACACCAGTGGATGCTGACACCCTGGTAGCTTATCGGGAAGCGGAAGACGGCCAGATTCTGCAGGAAGGCATTTGTGAAACGGGGGCACTGGCTTCTTTCCTGGCCGCTGGCACGGCCTACTCTGTACACGGCCTGCCGATGATTCCTTTCTATTTCTTTTATTCCATCTTCGGCTTTCAGCGCGTAGGTGACATGATCTGGACTTGCGGCGATATGCTCTGCAGAGGTTTCCTTGTGGGCGGAACTGCAGGACGCACCACCTTGAATGGTGAAGGCATTCAACATCAGGATGGACACTCACAGGTGATAGCCAATACCTATCCGAACCTTAAGAGCTATGACCCTGCCTTCGCTTATGAACTGGTAGTCATCGTAAGAGAAGGCATTCGTCGCATGTACCAGGAACAGGAGAACATCTTCTACTACCTGACTGCCTACAATGAAAACTATGCAATGCCAACGATGCCCAAAAACAAATCCGTGCCTGAAGGCATCATTAAAGGCGCTTACCTGTTTCGATCTACTGCCAAGGAAAGTGACTCTACCGTGCATCTATTAGGCAGCGGATCTATCATGCAGCAAGTTCTATCTGCTCAGAATAGGTTAGAAGACTTTGGATTCAAGGTTTCCATCTGGAGTGTCACCAGCTACAACGAGTTGTATCGCGATGCCGAAACCTGCGAACGTAACAATCGCCTACATCCACAGAAGAAAGGCGCAAAGCCTTACGTTACTACCTTGTTTGAAAAAACCAGGGGAGCTTACGTTGCTGTCTCCGATTGGATGAAGACTTTACCACGCAGTATCGCACCCTGGATGCCAGAAAATTATCTGGTCTTAGGCACCGACGGTTATGGTCTGAGTGAATCCAGAGAAACGCTGAGAGATTATTTCGAGATAAGTCCCGACTATATCTGCCACGCGGCGCTGGTTGGTTTGCTGCGAGCCGGTGAAATTGATAACAAACAGCTTAAGACATTCTCTGCACAGTTGAACATCGATCCGCAAAAAGCAGATCCTGCCCTGCGCTAAAACACCCTACACAGATCAACAAAGCAATCACTGCGTCGGCAAGGCAGACCAGCGTTCAGGAGCGTTACGAGCGCAGAGGAGTCGAGGCGCGGAGAATCATCCGCCGACAATTGTTCCTGCATTGTCGGCATACCGTCCATCCATGGACATAAGCGCAGTAGCTCCGTTAATGGGTCATCGAGTACATTAGGTAGTTGATGCCCAGCCGATACGCAGAGTTTGCATATCTCGTGGGATAGGCCGGATGGTAAGTATGTTCCCAACCATCGCCCATATCAGAATTCCAATTGATTAACACCATCACCCTGCCTTCATCGTCGAGAATGGCATGATTGCTGGCATAGTCGATTCCCTGTTCACCGTATTCGTCGCTGCGAAACAAAGCAGGTATCAACTGCGGGCCATCAATGTCGTAGTAGACATGAAAGATTTCATGGTCGGGCTGCAGTTCGATAATCTCACGATCAGGAAATACCTGACTGAAACTGGCGTAAAAATTGTCCCACTGCCGCTGACCCCAAAAATCATCGATCAGTAGAAACCCTCCTCGCAACAAATACTCACGCAGATTTTCAATTTCTTTGGGGCTCATCACCAAACCACCGCCCTGTCCTACTTCGAGCATATACAGGAAGGGATAATCGAAGATCTTTTCATCGTCGAAACGCAGGACAATCGGATCGCTCATGACGCGAATATTCGTGAGTCGGGAAACGCCGCGAAGGAAGTTCATATCCGCATCGGGAAAATCGATAGACCAGGTGCCATAACCAAAGCCACCGCCACCGTAGTAGCTATCGAACTGCACCCGGACGAAGTTGAACTCACCAGCATCGTCGTAACCCAGATCATAGACATCGGCGTCGGCACCAGAAATCTGTGGATATACCTGGGCCTGCAGCAGTCCCACATTACAAAATAGAAGTGCAAAGCAGAAGATGCGGAAGACAAAGATGATACGTGGCTGTTTCATTGACTGGGTTACTGCGAGATAAATCCTGAATCTATTCTGAGTTAGGCGCTTTTAAACTGCAAGCGACTGAGCCGTCACTACGGTCCGGAAAAACTCCACTTATCGTGTCGGTTGGTAATAACAGCTTACTGGCGCAGCGACGCGCAATAATCTTCCGAGGTGACGGCTGGGGTGAACCAGATGAAATCATAAGCTGATTGGTCACTAAATCGATCCAGGTAAACCGCTGGATCCTGCTCCCCCGGTTGCACTTCCATGAATGAAAGACTCACGATGGCATCACGATGCAAGGCCTGATCCTGTGCCAGTAAATAATTTGGTACACCCAGGTCATGACGAGCGTGATAGTTTCCGGCGACCAACAACGCAAGCTTTGCAGTATCCTTGGACACTAATTGCTGAGCCATAGTGTAGTCGCGAGTCTGTTGAATTCGCACCATGGACGCAAACTGTGATTCGGGCAACAATCCACAATGACTTTCATCAATGTCAGTGGTTAACCGTTGCATAACGTCATCACCAAAGACTGACGCTATTTCTGGTGGAGTTGGTTCTCCATAGATGCGCCCTACGGTTTCGCCACTGATGTTGCCAGCATAAATTGGCAGGGACGCCTGGTAGGCAGATTTCACAAGCGGCCCGTAAAAATCCCAGTCCCAACCTTCCACATCCCAATCAAGATAATCGCTTAACTCATCAAGATCGCTGAACTGTCGTGTATTAAGATTCGCAAGGGCTTCGGAACTTGATGAATCCAACATCTCAAACGTTACACGGGACAGTTGGTCTTGAGCAATCAACTCATTGATCAGTCGCAGTTGCAGAACATGATGATCTGGGTTGTCGTGTTTCTCCCCCAGAAGCAAATATTGTGCACTTTCCAATTTGTCCCAAAGAGCAGCCTGCTCGACAAACTCACCGCTGGCACTGTGCCAGAGCTTTCCAACCAGAGGATGGTCAGCATAGAGTGTCGATTCCCAGTCGCTGGCTGTGGTTGTTTGTGCACAGGCAACCAGGAACGGCAGCGCTAGAACTAGACGACTAATTGACGCCGCCCATCTGTAACCAGTTTGCATAGATTTCATCACTCCAGAAATCTTGAAAATACGCGATAGCCGCAAGCTTCTCATCTTGCGCCAACGCTGAGTCAAAGCCTGGCATCTTACCTCCAAACTCCGCACCCCCTTCGTTGATTACCTGAATCAATAAAGAGCGAGGATGGTGCCAGGCGTGTGCGGACCCATCTAAAGGTGGCGGTGGGAACGACCCGTCCGGCAGACGCTCGCGCCAATCTTCAACTGTGCCCTGCGCACTGGCGCCATGACAAACCGCGCAATTTTGTTGAAAGACCAAGGCACCCGCTGCGACTTGCTCATCACTATACCAACGCTCACCAGCGAGACTCAGATTGTCAGCGCTGGGATTTGTTGGCTGAGACTCACTGCAAGCTGCGCATAGCAGTGTGAATAGCAGAATCAGGCATCTTGATGGATTCATCGTTTAACTCGACTTTTTCGGGTAGTCAAAATCGAGCAATTCAGCTATGCCAGCAGCTATCTCTGACCAGTCATCAATGTCTAGCCCAAGCTTCACCAATCCGCAGGTTGGTATGTTGTCGATGTCGCAATTCGCCATCAAGTTAGCAAATTCTGTAATCGCCGGATTGTGACCCACCAGCATGGCATTGGTGCAACTCTCATCGAGCAAGCTCGCGGCCTTCAAGAACATTCCCGTCCCGGCAAAATACAACTCCGGATTGCTGGCGATATCATCCGCGGGAAAACCAATGCTTTCAGCGAATAACTTGGCCGTTGTTTTCGCCCTCATGGCCGGACTGGTGATGATACATTGCAACTGATTGCCGTCATCAACGAAGCGTTTGCCCATATTTGGGGCATCTCGAAATCCGCGGTCACTGAGTGGACGTTCAAAATCCTTCAGATCGGGGTCGTCCCAACTGGATTTCGCGTGACGTAGCAGATACAAGATTTTCATAAGATTTGTGCCGACCAGACTCTGTGCGAACTTAAGGAATCGCCCTGCAGGCCCGGAAACATCGGCCGTTCAGCATTGCAGCCTTATACCCCAAATACAAACCCAACTCCAGAAAAGTTCACCCCCTACCGATACTGTACAGAGTGCCGACACAGTATTGGCATCACTCTGGTGTGAGATGGCGTTAACCAGAGGGATGGGCATTTGATCGCGCCATTAGCCAGGAGTATTTCCATGCAAAAATATCTTTTATCACTCATTGCAGCCATTGCTTTGAGTCTTAGCCTTGGCGCGCAGGCGCAAGAAGAGAATGGCCTCAGTACTGAAGTCGAGTTGGGCGCTGTGTTCACCAGTGGTAACACTGAAAACGAAAGTATCAATTTCCGCGGTGAGGTCGACTGGCGACGAGACGCTTGGGAGTACGGGTTTTTGCTGGATGGCTTTCGTGCATCCCAGGATGATATCCGCACGGCGCAGCGAGTCTATTATGTGGCTGACGCCAATTATGACTTTAACGAGCAGAGTTTCATTCTCACCAGGCTCGCCCATGAAGACGATGAATTCAGTGGTTACGACAGCCAAACCGATATCTCAGTCAACTATGGTCGCAATCTGCTTACCCAAAGAGAAAACATGTCGCTGACACTCAATGCGGGTATCGGTGCTCGACAAAGTCGCAGCGAAGAAGATGATTTCGATGAAGCTATCATTCGTCTGGCGGCAGATTACGAGTGGGCGATTTCTCAAACTGCCAATTTCGGACAAGTTTTAAGTACAGAATCTGGTAATGAA
>JAKSCP010000206.1 GCA_022360535.1 Pseudomonadales bacterium
GACTTGATCCAGCCTGTCCTTAAAATTGTCGAACCGTTTTAGCATTCTATAGGAAGAGAACTCAAGGTATTTGCGGGAATGCCTGGTGATCGAACCAAAAAAGAGCGGATTGCGTTCCAAAAAATGATATTGCTGACCCCAACGCGCATGTAGCTCGTCTTTAAAGCCGTCAGCATACTCAGCACGAGTTTGGTTTGAGGTGACGCCGCCATGAAACTGATGAAAGGACCCCTCCCCTAACAAACAGATGTAATCTGCCTCTGGATAAGTCCCCAGTTTGCGCACCAAATCCAAATTGAGTGAGCCACCCCCTGGCTGTTGATAGCTTTCATCAGCACCCCCAACTGCAGCAAACAACTTGCGATTGGCGAAGTAGCAGTTCGATTCCATAATCGGCGCAAGAAACCCCCGGGGATTTGCGCCACACAATGATGAGATAGAAAACAGTGTATACCCATTCGGCTTCCAGTCGATGGCATCCAGCAATTCCTGCTGTTGTTGTTCGTCAAAGCCCTGTTGAGTGCTGACATGTTGCTCGTCAGGGCCGAGGTGGTAAGTAGGCACGGTGATAAAGGCTTGTTCAGAAAGCTGTAATGCACACAGGGCGTGGTGCAACACACCCGGTGTCAACATGTGAGCCCCATCGATCATCAACCCCACATACTCTCCCTTTGCTTTGGACAGACCGAAGTTGATTGCCGCCGCCGGGCTACGGGACACTTCCTCTCTCAGGTAGTAGTAAAAATTAGAGGGCAGGCTTTGCTGTACAGCATGGCTAAGCGTGTGATCAGAGTTGTTTTCAATAAGCAGCACTTCGAAGTCTGATTGTTCTATACCCAACTGATAGTCAGCACTCAAACTGACAATCGTGTTAGGCAACTGCTGTTGCATATCATAGGCGATTACGATCAGGCTTAGCTTCGGTCTCTCTTCAATCAAGAGCGAGCCTGAAACACTTTGAAGTGTGTTGGGCAAATCTGCATCGACGGTCTCACTAATTGTCTTGTGCAGCGCTGTGTGGACTTGCCTCCCAAATTGACCGAACAGGCGTGGAATTATTGCTGTCGATTTCAGTTCAGAGTAAGTCTGCCAGTCTTTCGCCACTGCCGCCTCTGCTGACAACAGAAAAGCCGATGCTTGCCGTTCCATTTGTTGACGTAATTGAGTATGGAATTCCAGTTGCGTTTGGGTATTTGTGAAATCAAAGCTCGCCAGCATATCTTGCAAGTTGCGCTTATTGAAAAAAACTGGCGCCAATGACCCGGGCAGTTCCTGGAACTTGCTCCAGCCCGCCGGCTGTAGATTCTTATCCTGAAAAAAATCATAATTTTCAATCTGTTGCAGAGATATCCCTGGATTAAGGGAGTAGCTTGGCACAATAACCGAAGCCTTTGGAAAAGCGTTTATTAACCTTATCGTATGGGGAACAACGTTGGCAGAAAGGAAGCAATCAGCCCCCGGCAACAGACCAACGATGGGACTACTACATTGCGTGAGCGCGGTTTCAACCTGCTCTCCATAGCCAACGTCAGCCTCTGCGATAACTGACCAGGTAACGAACGAAAAGCCAGCAAGCCCATCCTGTAATTTCTCGTGCTGCTTGTCATAACAAACAAGTACCAGTTCGAAATCAGATTTATAGACTTCAGAGTAGTCCTGGAAAAGCTCACACCAGTCGGCGCCGACGTCATGACCAGGGGGAACTATGGCAATAAGACTTAGCTGACAACGCTCAATGGGCTTGGATTTGGTAGCCATAGACTTTCATCAAATCGCCGCATTGCTTGTGAATGGCTTCCAGATCATCCAGCGAAAGCAATTCCTTATAGCGATTTTTTTCTTCATGGATTGGCAAAGAGTCCAAATCAAGCTCAAGCGATTTTTCGTCGAGATAGTCAAGCAATTGGTTAATCGTTTGCTGAGGCTGTTCCACCAGGTTTTCATAAGCGATTTCGATCATGCGATCTGGAAAGCCCTGCTTAAACTGCTGCACAATAGACAAACTCTCAGTCCAGAAGTTAACAGCACCACGTATCTCCTGTGAGTTAAGCATTCTGCCAGCTTTCAGACTGGCAACGACATTGTAAGGGTGGCGGTGAATATGGACGAATTTAGCCTCAGGGTAGGCTGCTGAAATCAAGAGTATGCCGTACACATTTTGCGGCGTCTTATCGAACCAGCGGGCCGCCCCTTTGCCCTTGGCTTCAAGAAACAAACGGGCGTAGTGGTCCATTAGCTCGCGCCTGTCGGATGCATTTTGCATGGTGTAGAAAAAGTCAAAGTTCTCTACACCATCCAGTTGGCGATGCTTTTTGAAGAGAGCCTTGCGAGCATAGTTCTTTTCATAAGCCTCGGTACCAAACGGCTCCGACCAACGGAAAAAGTGTGTTTCCTCCGGGCAATCCAGATTCGGATGCTGCTTCAACAGGTCACGCAGCAGCGTAGTGCCTGAACGCACACTACCAAGAATAAAGAATGGAAAACTATTCATTGAGTTACTTCAAAACCAAAACAGCCTAATGCTGTTTTCCTGACATACTCTGCTGACGCGCTGAAAATTACTCGTGCAGTGGCCTTGTAGACAGCCTACGTTTGACGTTGCGCCTGATCCACATCGGAATGAGATTTGCGACATGCCCAAACAGGCGATGACTGTTCAACCAGATCAGGGCACGATAGAAACGACGATTTACCGTAGAAGCTTCTGGCAACTCCATCAACCAGTGACTCATCAAGTGCTCAGCATCTACAAATTCGAATTCAGGTATGACCCCCGGGTGCACATAATTAGCGCGATAAGAAAACTGCGTGTTCGGCTGGCTCAACCAGGCCTTGGACTCGTTCTGCAGCATGAGTTCATGTCTTATGGACTCCAACTTCGCCAGCCATTGCTCCGCATCCATATCCCAATCTTCGATCCAGGTATGCGGGCGGTTGTGCAATCTCTCTGGGAAGGAGCCGATGTTGGGACAAGCCACTGGTAAGCCACTTTCCAAGGCGTAGCTCAAGGTATAGCTATAGGTTTCGGGCCAGGTACAGGGAAACCATATGAGGTCCGGTTTGGCCTGCTGCAGCAACTCTCTCACGATCTCGTCCTTGTAAGCGCCTGTAGTATGTACAGTATTAGCCAGCTTTTTATAGGCGTAACCGATTAAGGTGAATTTAAGTGGCCGTTGCTGTCTGAAAGCCAATTGGGAAACTCTTTCCAGCATGTTTGCGCCTTTAATGATACTGAGCGCTCCCATGACAACTACATGCATGGGCTCATTACTCTCACTAACCCGTGGATGCACCGGGGGATAGGAACCCAGCATCTCATTGTCGGGATGAAATGCGCAGGTAATCTCCAGCGACGGGTGATACTGATTGTAGATAGCGGCAGTGGCATTGCTTGGCGCAATAACTCGCTCAGCGCGTTTTAACAAACTTTTCCAACGTTCACGCCATTGTTCCGCATCAACGCCTTTGGGAAATGGAATAGCGTCGGCGCTCAAGGCATCTCGGCTGCGCGGCTCGACGCAGAAATGTCCTCGCTTGTCAGCAAGAGCCGGGTTTACATGCAGAAAATAGTAGTCGTGCAGAGTAATGTCATAGGGCACGTCCAGCAATTTAAGCAGGTCGTAGATGCGGCCCTCCCACCCCTTCACATGGTGGATGTGAATTCGGGCCAGAGATAAGGAGAAGAGGAAGTTTTTAAGCGCATTAAAGTCTTCAAACGGAAACTCAAACAAACCACCAGTCTCAACATTCGGAAACACCAGCCGCATACAGTTGGCCTGGGGCACCAGCATCGCATATTGTTGACGATCGTTGCTGAACGCAGACAACTCA
>JAKSCP010000288.1 GCA_022360535.1 Pseudomonadales bacterium
CTCCCCAGTTTCGATAGCGATAAGGTCCCCAACCATAGCCCCAGCCGGGACCGAAATTTCCATAGTTGAAATTAATGACATTGCCGCGATAGCCATAATGGCGATAGGGGCCATAGGTGCCATAGAAAGAGCCGCGACGAAATGGGCGGTTGAATCCTGAGCGATAGAAGCCTGATCGAAATGAGCGGTTGTAGCCCCAATCATTAAAACCACCATGGAAGCCACGATTGTAAAAGCGACCGTCCGCAAAGGCGGATTGACTGAGCAACAGAGCCGAGCCTAATGACAAAACGAGAACTAACTTTTTCATAATCATCACCTGCCTGAGACTACCAGGAAATCCTACAAACACTCCCTCGCCAGTATGAGCTTACTGGGGCTGTCTGAATAGAAGCTTAACGGATAAGACGCTGTTTTACTGCGGAATTTAGTTCGATTAAACCGTAGTTTCAGCGCGCAGTTCAGCGACTATGCGCTGCCCCAGGGCCTTACTGGCCGGTCCTGCGGCGCTGCCCTTGGTGTAGATCAGGTAGGTGTGAATGAATCGGCTTGCCCCTTCCGATAGATTGATAATGTGTAGTTCTTCTCTATCCAGATTCTCCTGAATCCAGTTGCGCGGCATGAAGGCGAACACCAGCCCCGACTTTAATAGCTTGATGCTGCTGGAGAAATGACTGACGGTCCAGCGCTGCTGGGAACCCAGCCATCCCACGTCCTGTTCCCGTTTTCTCCCGGTATCCCGCATCACAACCTGTCGATGGCTGCGCAGCTCTAGATCGGAAACTTCCCCGGCGAGAACAAGTGGGTGTTCCGGTGCCGCCACCGGCACCATCTCAATCTGCCGTAGCGGCGTGCCGGAGTATCCGGTAGGCACAGCACCGGTGATTACCAGATCTGCCTGCTGTTCCAGAATCGCCTCAGTGGTGCCGCTGAGACTGGTCTCCAGTACTCTGATTCGGGTAAGGGGAAACTCCTGGGAAAACTCTTCGAAGACACAGACCAGGTCATTTATCTCAACCAGCACATCCAGGCCCAGGATCACCTCGGATTCGAATCCGGAGGCCATTGATCGGGCGACGTCCTCCGCCTGACAGGCCTGGTTGATAAGCTCATCGGCGTGGCGATAGAGCACTTTTCCAGCTTCGGTCAGCTCGGCCTTGCGCCCGTTAATGGCGAGCACCGGCTGGGGCAGTAGTTCATTGAGCCGCTGAATGGCGTAGCTCACCGATGACTGACTCTTATTGAGCTGCTCCGCCGCCTGCACATAGGACCCGGCATCCACCACCGTTTTGAAGGCTAGCCACTGTTCCAATGAGATTCTGGGGAGTTTGATATTCATATCGATAAATTCGATATTAAATAGGCAAAAATTGCGTCATTCAATCGAATAATATGCTCTATCTTAGCGCCTATCAATCAAATCACACAGTTTGTGCCCGAGAGGGCGAGGAGCTAAGGCATGAAGAAAGTACTGAGACTGCACACCAGTTTGTTCAAGGAGAACAGTGTGTCTTCACAGCTCGTGCAAGAGCTGACCGAGTCGCTGGCCGACCGCGGAGATACGCTGGACATCGTGGATAGAGATTTTCGGGAATCGCCAATCCCGCATCTGGACGCAGAGCGATTACAGGCACTGTCAACCGCAAAGGACGAGCGATCTGCCAAGCAAACCGCACTGGTAGATTATTCTGATTCGCTTATTGAGGAAGTACAGGAGGCTGACGTCCTGATCATCGCATTGCCTATGTACAACTTTTCCGTGCCCTCGATGTTTAAGGCATGGTTTGATCATGTGGCGAGAGCCGGGGTTACCTTTGCGTATACCGAACAGGGCCCCAAGGGTTTACTGGAAGGCAAAAAAGCCTACCTGGTTTCTGCCATGGGCGGCAGTCACGAGCCGGGCCAAACAGATTTCTTGCGACCCTACGTTAAGCTGTTGATGAATTTCGTCGGTATCGAAGATGTGGAATTTGTCACCGCTCGTGGATTGAATATGGCCGATGATGTGCGCCAGCAGGGAATAGAAGAAGCCCGGGCGGACATCGAAAGGCTGGTCATTCAACATTCAAACAATCATCAACCAACAGAGGAGGTAGCAGCATGAGTGAAATAAGACGAGAGTTACAAGAAGTTCTTGTTGCCCAGACTGGCAGCGATGGCGATGGTGTAAAGCTGAAGCGGGTATTCGGCGGCCAGGACCTGGCACGCTTTGACCCTTTCCTGTTGATGGATGAGTTCGGTTCTGACGAAGCGGCCGATTACATCGGTGGTTTTCCACCCCATCCTCACCGCGGATTCGAAACGGTGACCTACATGCTCGAAGGTTACATGGAGCACCGGGATCACATGGATAACGTCGGCAAGCTGGGTCCAGGTGATGTGCAATGGATGAAAGCAGGGTCAGGTGTCATTCATTCTGAAATGCCGCAGCAGGAAGAAGGCCGTATGCGCGGTTTTCAACTCTGGGTCAATCTGGCAGCAGATGAGAAGATGACACCAGCGTCATACCAGGATATCGATGCCGCTGATATCCCTGGCTATGAGCAGGATGGCCTGCATATCCGAGCCATAGCCGGCAGCTTGAGTGTTAACAACCAGGTAACTGCCGGCAAAGTGCAGGGCTTGACCACGGAGCCAGGCTATCTGGATCTACACATCGATGAGACTCAGGAGCTCACAGTGCAGATTCCCGATGGTCATAATGTCCTGGTCTATGTCTACGAAGGAAGTGCTAACATCGCAGGCAGTGACTATGTGTTGAGCGCAGGTAAACTTGGCCGCTTGTCACATGATGGCGATTTAAGCCTTCATGCAGAAGCGGGTACAAGATTGCTGGTCATTTCGGGTAAGCCGCTCAAAGAACCCATTGTTCACTACGGACCCTTTGTAATGAACACCATGGAAGAGATCGAACAGGCGGTGAAGGACTACAGCAGCGGCCGTTTAGTGTGAAGTGACAGCAAGATCAGACCCAGAGGCTATAGCGA
Source organism: Pseudomonadales bacterium (assembly GCA_022360535.1). Lineage (GTDB taxonomy): Bacteria > Pseudomonadota > Gammaproteobacteria > Pseudomonadales > Pseudohongiellaceae > UBA9145. The sequence continues at coordinate 2,988 of JAKSCP010000288.1, forward strand.
GCGAAGACTTTCTAGCGAACAATGCGAAGGAAGTCTTCTTTGCTGCGCCCAGGACTTGCAACCCGCAAGTCGGATGCGCGGAGTATCATCGATTGTGGCCTCTGGCGAGACTGGCAAAAGTTCACGGTACCCAGTTAGCTGGTGCAGATTTTTTCTGCGAAGCATTTACCGAATTTCCCAAAACCGAAATCAAGAGACTGCTGATCTGTGGTGCAGCTGATACCGGTCTATTAGCGACCCTCTGCGGATGCCTGACAGACCGATTGTCTGAAGTCAGGATCATACTGGCTGACCGTTGCCAGACGGTTATAGACCAAAACCGGAGATTGGCAGAGCGTTTAAATCTCTCTGCAGAGTTTCTCGTCTCCGAGTTTAGTGAACTGCAGATAGCCCCTGTTGATGTAATCGTTTCCCATTCCTTACTGCCATTTTTTACTTTCGAGCAAAGAGTTTCCCTGCTCGAACTATGGAGACAGCTTCTCAATCCGGGCGGTCGGGTGCTCTTCTCCAATTCGGTGTTCACTTCGGCTCCCTCCGTAGATCGAGTCTCCAGATTTCAATTCGATCGCTCCGGCATTCTCTCTGTGGCGAAGCAATTGCAGTTTTCTGCAGAACAGCTTACGCAACTTCAGCAATCGCTGGATGTCATGATGGAGAAGAGTTCCACGACCCTCGTGCGTCCCGTAGAAGAGGAATTGATCGCCCAGATAAACCAGGCTGGGTTTGAGATTAAGAGCTGGAATCGAATCGCATCCGGCATTGCTGAAAGAGGACCTTATTCAAGCAGCGACAGCACCGAACGAATACGAGTTGAAGCCTGTTTGGCGACTAAAAGCTAAACAACCATCCAGGTGGTATCACCAGACCATTCAGTTCGTTGGCGATATAGTAACTGCCTAGTCCTGATAACAGGGCTGCAGCCACTAAAAGCAGCAAACGTCGACCCGCCATCGCCCTGCTGAATACGGCCAGGCTCAAAACTGTGGTCGCTATCGCAACATGGAAACCCAGTAGCCACAGCAGTAAGGGAAAGACCGCAAGCAGTAACAAAGGCTGGTTACCAATGGCTGTGCTCAGGACTCCATTGATTCCGATTTTGATATCAGCTCCTGAAAATTCTCGAGCGGATTGGATCACCGTAAACGCCGCGCATAGCCACAGTGATAATGAGACTGCGAGGGTAATTGAAGAGTAGCTTTCAGTAATAGATACCAACAGACAGATCGAACTCAGTGCCAACAGAGGTAACGCCACGCAGAGGTCGGCAGCATGAAAACGATTTTCGAATTTCAGATTTGATGGCGATGCGCGAACAAAAACCATCGATGCAATAATCATCACAATCACCACCAACCCGACTGGCCGCTCTAAAGGGGCGATGCGCTCCAATTCGATAAGTCTCATACTGATACTTAAGTTTCTTTCAAGAAACTCACCCAGGATGAAAGCGATGACCAGGGGAACGATGGGCCATTGCAGACGTTTGAAGCCATAGCCAATCAGACCGAAGGCAATGGCGATATACACTTCAGCGACGGACCCATTCAGTTGCAGCACTAACAACAGACAAACCAGTATCAAGGGTAAAGCCGCTTTTTGAAGTGGCAAATGCTGCAACCTGGCGAGCTGAGGTGCGCTGACAATGCCTAACACCGAAGTCAGTAAGTTCGAAATCAGCAGCGCGAAAATCAGTGTGGTAGTGAGGTGTAATTGACTACTGAGCATGGGTGTGCCCGGAACAATACCGTGCAGCAATAACGCGGTGAGCAGGAAGATCCCAGCCTCGCTGCCGGGAATGCCGAGAGCGATTGCGGGTACCAATGAACCACCGTCTTTGGCATCCATCGCCGCTTCTGGGGCGATCAGTCCACGAATATCGCCTTTGCCAAACTGTTCGTTATCCTTGCTAAAGGCTTGCGCCTGGCCATAGGAAATAAATCCGGCCGCGGTGCCGCCAATGCCAGGAATGATGCCGATGACTGTGCCCAGCAGTGAAGACCGGAGGGCCAGCCATTTTTCCGTGATGACCGCACGGATACCCGCCGCTGTCGAATCGCCGGGTTGAGCTTCAGTGTTCCAGCCGCTGTCATGTTTCGTATCGCGCCAGCGCACAATTTCGGCAAGCGTGAACAAGCCTATCAACATTGGAATGGTGCTCACTCCCTGCACCAGGCCATCGAAACCGAAAGTGAATCGGTGGGTTGCGGTCACGGGGTCAGCTCCCACCAAGGCCAGCAGCAAACCCAGTGCACACATCACCAGCGACTTGAAAGTATTGGTTGTGGGCAGGGCCACAATCGAAGCGAGTCCCCATACACCTAACAACAAACGTTCCCAGGAGCCGAGTTGTGGAACAATGAGATTGAGAAATGGCAGCACCATCAGCAACACCGCAACACCGAAGATGGATCCCAGGCCAGTCGCCGTCGCGGCGCAGGCAATTGCGGTGCGTGGAAAACCATTTCTGGCAAGGGGATAACCATCGATTAGTGCCGCAGCGTTCGGCGGACTGCCGGGAATATTGAAGAGGATGGCAGTGATTGAACCCATGAAGGTTGCGCCACCAACCAGAGCGCCGAACAGAAGCAGAATCGATTCCTGTGACCATGCCAGGGTGCCTAGAAGCACAATCGACATCAGGCTGGCGCTGCCAACACCGGGAAGAAATGAAGTAGTCATCGCTACCAGGGTACCGGCAACAATAATTAGCAGCCCTTGCAATGAGAATGCGTTGTTGATTCCGATCAGAACTGCTTCGATATACGAAGACATTCTATTGAGAGACCGCCTCGAGCGCAGTCGTGAGTTCAGCGCGGTATTTTTCGATCAGTGCCTGGTCAGCCAATAGTCTTGCGGAGGCGGCCTCGGCGTCGAGCGGTGTCAGGACTTGCCGGTTGCGCGCCATGGCCTCACTCAGCTCGGGGCTGAACAGCGTATTGTCGATGTGTGCTTGCAGGCAGGTCAGGGTTTCATTGGAAACCTGACGCGATGCATAAACAGCGCGCAATGGTTGCGTGAGTTGAATAATATCGGAAGCCATTTGCATTCGGCGTTGTCGGGTTGTGGTGTCCGATCCGCTGGTGAGTTGCTCGACTAATCCGCCACTACCTGCAAGGTAGGGCGTGTCAGGAAATTCCGCAGCAGGTTCACTGCCCAACACCAGCAACGGTTGAATCGGATTTCCGGCTGTGGCTCTGACCGCGCTGGCCATGGACGTTGAAGAGATGTCGATCTCACCTCTGAGCAGGGCGGAGATTGCTTCGCTGTTACTTCGAAACCCCAATACAGTAGACACTGACTGTTCCAGTAACTGGCCAACCAGGCCAAAGCGCAAGGCTGAATCATAAGCATCCACAGAAAATGCGACCAGCGATCGATCCTGGTGCTCATCCCATTGGAAGTCTTCATGGGCAATCCAAACTTCCCGATCAATGGTTAGTACGCCCAACACATGAAAGGCATCGAGGGAGAAGAGTTCTTCTGTCCCCATGGGGTTCATGGCCAGTTCGCGACTCATCAGCCCAATCGTGAGTTGATCGTCTGTGCCATCGATGACGGCTTTTGCCGCAAGATACCCATTACCGCCGGTGATATTCAGTACATAGGTACGGGCCTGACTCTCCTGTTCGAACTGAGCAGCCAGCGCTCTGATGCTTCTGTCCCAACCTCCTCCCGGACTCGCGCCAACCACAAACCGTACCTGCTTATCCGCAAAGGCCGTTGTGCAGGCAGTATCCGATTGTCCGAATGCCAGCGGTATTCCACATAAAAGAAGTATGAAGGCAGCCAGTTTCACAATGAGATTATCCTAGCCGTTATATGAGGGGGCACAGTCAGGTGGGAGTAGGCTGATGGCACCCTGCAGTTCAGCATTATCTTCCGCGGTGGCTTGATCAACGCCAAGCACTTGCACGGAATCGAATCGATTTGACATGAAACCATAGCGCACGATTTCACTAGCATGATAAACGCAGAGTGCGCTTGCCACATCGGAGTTCAGCAGCACTGACTTCGCCGCGTTGTGACTGTTTTCGAAAGCTGCTGCAAATCGTTCTTCATTAACGAATACACCGGCTTTGCATGACAGTCCGTTGCAATGCAATTGCGCCTGTATTTCCTGCAGCGCGCTGAGCTCCGGCATTTCATCTGTCGCCAACACAAGCAAATGGACCGGAATACGACCTGCATTGGGAACCAGCTGGTGGAGGATGTCCTGGTACAAGTGAGGTGAGTCAGTTGCTCCAAGTGTCGGCTGCGCATTCACCTCGCAGATTGCTGCCTTTTGTTGCATCCAACTCTCGGTAATATCGGAGATGATCAAATCAATACCAGCGAAATCGAGCCGTAAGGCCTTGGCAGTTGCCACTGCCAGCCTGAGATTGTCCGGGTGCACATCTGATGCAGTCAGTTTATTGGTGGAACCCCCGGAGCTGGCATTGTCCCGGCTGCGTAGTCGGATGAAGCGGTCTTTTTCCGGAATGCTGTCAGGGGTAAGTCGTTGCTGGTCGAGAAAAGACTGCGCTTCTTCATCTATATCCAGTACCAACTTGCCTTGTCTCTGACTCAAGTACTGGTGGCGTCTTGATTGCTGCGCAATTTTCACCAGCTCAGTAACAGTATGAATGCCGGTGCCAGTGACCCCACCTGGTTGTCTTTGCACAATTCGTATGA
>JAKSCP010000415.1 GCA_022360535.1 Pseudomonadales bacterium
CCGTGGCATTGGAAGCGGTCAACGTCACTGTGCCGGTAAACCAGGTCATGGGATTGCCGAGCCGGTCTGTGACACTGAGCGTGACATCCTGAGTGCCGCAAACGGCAGCGGTGGTATCTGGCATCGAAATTCTAAACTCGATAGGTTCTATACCCATCGTTCTGGTATGCCATTCTTGAACACCGCTAAGATCAAAAGTTCCGGCAGCGCCAAGGCCCTGCGCTGCCTGGTAGTAATAGAGTGCAGCACCTGAAGTAGTAGCACCACCTCCGCCTCCGGCAGATGGTGGTCGAGAAGAATCCTCGGTTATATTGTAGTGGGGCGTGGTCATCCCGGTGACATCGGCGGTTTCATCGAAAGTGGCGAAGAATCGATGGTCGATGTTCACCATTTTCAGGATAAGATTGTTGATTGAATTAGTGGTTATGGCAGGCGTTTCCGCTGTGGCGTCGGTGCCAGTTGCCAGTCCGATTGAGAACAGACCTGATGCACCAGTAAATCGGAGCATGTAGGAGTAATACTGCTCATTTGAGTCCCACCCAAAGGTGTAGGTTGCAGGCGTCGTAGCGTCGGCCACCTGATAGAACACTTCAGAAGTAATGCCTGGTGTTGGCTGATAGGTACCGGCCAGGGTCCAGTCGGCATTGAATTCAGTGGGATCATCAATATCTTCAAATGTGCCGTCCGTCGAAAGAACAAACACCAGAAAGTCACCAGCTTGCACACCGGTGGGCACATCGATAGTCAGAGATTGATTACCACCTTGCTGAAGTTCCTCAGTACAAGAGACAAGCTGAACGATCTCCCCTGGGATCGCAGGAAAAACCGTAGTGGAGATTTCGTTACAACCTGGGCCGGCGGCCTGCGCATTGGCAATAGGTGCAAAAACGCTATTACAGAACAGGAGTACCAGGCAGCACCCAATCAGCCACTTCGCACTCTCGCGAAAACAAGTCATTAGATGGCGGTTGGCAATCATGAATTCATCTGGCTTGCTTCTGCCCCGTATAGCCGCTCCGGCGCGCCTGACGACCAGCACAGGGAGAAGGATAAACTTCAGTAATTTGAATCACTTAGAAAAATATCGACTGTTACGACAGATAGTTAATACGGCTTTCACTTGTTTGAAGTGGTTGCTTTCATACAGGCATAAAACATACGAAGGAATGCAGCAAAATTCGATCTAAAACAGGGGTTTAATTAGGGCAGGATTCGCGCGATTTTAGGTCATTGCCGAGCGGCTAAAGCGCCATTCTGTGGAGTCCATCACAGAAATCTTCTGTAGCAGTTAAACCCTTGCAAAAACAAGCATTTAACCCGAAAATATTCAGGCCTAGGTCGCGACTGCCGACCTATTCAAAGAGTAAGTAGAAACCACACCCGGAGCCCTCGATGGAACTCGAATACAAGGTCATACAGGCGCAAACACCCCTGTTCAGTGACACCGCCAAGATGCATGAAGTGCTGGAGCAGGAAGCCAAGGCCGGGTGGCGGCTGCTGGAGAAAGAAGACAATTACAAAATTCGTCTGCAGCGGGATGTTTCCAATCGGGAAAACGACAAGAATTTAGATTTTGACCCCTATCGCTCTACTGTTGGTGTTAGTTCAGTAATCACTTACGGCGTCACGGCTGTGGTAACAGTAGCCATTGTATCTGTAATCCTCTACCTGGCTCTGTGGAGCAATACTTAGGTTCAGACTATATAGTCAGATTAATAGGAAGTCCTGACCTGAATGGTCCTTTCTACATCCCCACACGAACCAGTGCTTTCGATCGTCAGATAATTTGCTCCGCCAGTGCTTACTGGTGTGCAATGTACCTCTGCTGTGCACTGATTCAGTCCTTCTGTAGTAAACAGATAAGAAACTGGCGTGCCCGGCGTACCGGCACAGGTTGTGCCACCATAGGTCGGATATTCTTCCGGAGGATAAACTCCATTCATGGCAAAGCCAGCACCGGTTTCCGCCGCGTAAAAAGCGCGAGTAAGATTCACTTCTTCTTCAAAGGTCAGAGCGTTCTGCCGTACTAGCTGGTTAACGGCGACCGCCATCAGCGCCATCACTGTGACGATGAAGATCGCCGTTGCAAGGCCGATGCCTGCCTGATGCTTTTTCAGTTTACTAGGGAACACTTCTTGATAAGACCTCATGGGTAAGTTCAACGGTATCGCCATTGTCAGTGAGCGTTAGCTGAATCAATAATAATGCGTTACGACGCAGTGATTGAGCACCGATGGTGAAAGCAGTAAGTCCGGTATTGTCTATGTTATCGACAATCAACATCTTGTCCGGGGCTGCATCGTAGTTAGGCAGGCAGGTTTGGTTCAGTGCCACCTCGCAGACACCTGTTTCTTCTTCCTGGGTGACTTGCGTCTGATAGAAACCATAGTTTCCGTACCGGTAGAGTTTGTCTCCAACCACACAGTAACTGACAGGATCAGAAACCACAAAAAAGCGTTGGAACGGTGAGCGTCTACGATACCTGTGACTGGTAGTCAGCGTAACCGTACTCTGGCCTGCTGTCGCGGCATCATCTGCGATACTGGATATCTGTTCGATCGGACCTCTGACCGGAAAGTTGGGCCAACCTGTCGAAGCACCATTGTCTCCATTGTAGAGTTGATTGGCTCTGCGCGGATAGATAACACCATATAATGTCGGTGGTGCTGACGGGTGTATCACTGCTGCATTATCGTAGATATCTACAATATTGAAAGTCGTACCGGTGGAGGTGAAAGGCGGGTTTATATATGACGTTGCTACCTCGACCGGAATAAATTCCAGACACTGATCCCCACCCGCAGTGGCTGTAGTCGTCCTGATACTACCTGGTAGGGCATTGTGTATCTCCACTGCTATTCTATCAATGGCGACCCGGCCTGCTGATGCCAGCTGATTGCGATTCTGCGCAGTTGCCAGGCCTTCCGCGCTGTTCGCCATAAAGGTAACCACCACAGCACCAATGATACCGGTGATAGTAATCGCCAGAACCATTTCAACCAGCGTGAATCCGCTGTCTTGTCTATGTCTTGGCGAACTGGTTCTCATACTAGTTCCAAATCAAAAATTTGACTTGTAAGCACTGAATTTAAAACCATCAGGATTATCGCCGTCGATCACTGTTACCGTGATCAATTTGGCATCGTCTTCTTCATCAAGCTCGTTGTTTACTCCGAGTCCAACCTCTTCCGTATCTGCAGGAACCGAAATGCCCAGGTTGATGTAGCGCACCTGAATATCTATTGTAAAGTTGTCATAGCCGGCACGTGTATTGCCATCAGCATCCTGCAAGGGTGTAGCCTCACCGTTACCTTCGCGCAAACCGTGATAATCGTCCACATCGTCATAACGATTGCGTGAAGTTTCGCCAGCATCTGTGCCAAATGACCCCTCTGCTGTACATTGGCGCGCCGGGGGCGCGCTTGCTCTGCAGGGAGGTACCCCACTTGCTCGTGATCGCTCGTCGTAGCGTTTGCCCAGAATCTCGTCCAGGTAGGCTTGCGCAAGTGCAGTAGCACGCACTTGAATCAGCGTATCTGCACTATTGCGGGTTCCATATTGAACCGAAAACACAACAGCGGCGAGCGCTATGCCAACGACAACGATTGTCACAATGAGTTCTACCAGTGTAACTCCCTGCTGCCCTTTGGCGTAACGACTACACATCGCAGTCCCCAGCATAGGCAAATCCCGAAGGAGAGACACAGACAGAATCAGCAGTCACATTGTTGACGCAGACCCGTAAAGCCGAAGTCACTGCCCCTGTCGAACCAGTAACCCCGCTTGTTCCGAGATCGCCAAGCTCACCGAAAGTCAGCGTCATAGGTGCTGCGTTGGTGATATCGTCAACACCTGCCGTGGCTTCACAACTATCGGTGATATTGATATCTCCGGAAAGTGTTACACCTCTTAGTCGTACGACCTCTGTCTGAATAGTTCCTGATACATCAGAAGTTTCTATCGTAGCCTCATCCAGACCTACTGTTGGCGTTATGGTCATCTCTACCGAAGCTCTACCCAGGGAGTTTTGTTGAGCGGTACGCGCCATGCTAATAATAAGATCACGCGCAA
>JAKSCP010000312.1 GCA_022360535.1 Pseudomonadales bacterium
CCCACCCGGGGCGTTGCGGTAGAGCATGTAGAAAAAATTGTCCCCGAACTTCTGCTGGTAGGTTTCAAAGATGGATTGTTCAGGCCGACCACCGTATGGCACGCTCATCGCCACCAGAGCTTTGAACCGCTCCGGGTAGTAGAGAACTGTGTACCAGGCGACAATGGCTCCCCAGTCATGACCTACCATGATGGCCGTCTCTTCACCCAGTGCATCAAGAATTCCAAGCATGTCATCACTCAGGTGTTTAATGTCGTAGCTCAGGACATCTTCAGGTGCATCGCTTTCGCCGTAACCACGCATATCAGGGACAACCACCCGATAACCCAGGTTCACCAGAAAAGGAATTTGATGGCGCCAGTTGTACCATGACTCTGGCCAGCCATGGGCCAGCAGTACCAAAGGACCGTCTTCACCCGCCACAACTATTCGCATCCGAATTCCATTCGACTCAATAGTTTCAAACTTCGCTCCAGCAACGGGGCAATTTTCTTCGGCCATAAAACTCACCAGGTATGAATTGACTTCTGAGCAGGAAGATAACATGAAGCAGTTGGGAAAACTTGAATAAAAAAAGCCAGCTACTGCTGAAACAGTGCTGGCCAGAGAGGGACATTGAAATGTCTGATCGATTGCTCGATCTGGAGAGAAAACTACTTACATCCCGCAGCCTGTTACGCGGCGACGGTCAGATTCTGATTCAACCAGGATTCAACGGAAGACTGTGGATGAGCGCCAACCAGGTCGCTCACAAGCTTGCCTTGATGCAACAAAGCAAGGGTCGGCACACCACGCACATTGAAACTCGCAGCGAGTTCACCAAATTGATCCACGTCTACCTTGGCAGCGAAGACTGAATCCTGATTCTCTTCAGCTACCGCCTCAAACACCGGCGCCATCGATTTACAGGGACCACACCAGGTAGCCCAAAAATCGATCAATACCCAATCGTTTTCTGCAACGGCAGCGTCGTATTCCTGCTGATTCGAAATTGTATTGGCCATGAAATTCTCCTTACTGTGAAACCTCAAACTGGAATCAAGTTTAATGATTCTGTTGATCAGCAGTGGTCCGATTTACCAAGATTTGATTCAAATCGTCCATCGGCGATGCTACTGTACCCTGCTTTAGTACGGCGCTTTAGCACGACGCTTAATACGAACTTGCTTTAACCATGGATCAACTCTCCGAAGTACTGACCAAATTCTCCATTTCCGCTGGCGTGTTTTACACAGGCAATCTGTGTGGTCTTTCCAATTTTTCGCCGGACGGTGTGGAACAGGGACATTTACACCTGCTCGAATCCGGTCGTATCAATGTGATTGATCACCATGGTAAAACCATCGTAATAGAAGAACCCTCTGTGATGTTTTTTCCTCGCCCTACCCAGCATCGGCTGATGGCTGAAGAACGGGACAATGCCCAGATTGTTTGCGCGTCTGTTCGATATGGCACTGGTGCGGGTAACCCGTTAGCGAATGCACTCCCGGAAATGATGGTCATCAAGCTCAGTGAAGCGGGTAATCTTCAGGCATCTACCAAATTACTTTTCGAAGAGGCGTTTGCCGAGGAAAACGGCAGACTGGCAATGATGGATCGACTCACCGAGGTATTCATCATTCACCTATTGCGCTATGCCATGGATAGCGGACTGGTAAAACAGGGATTGCTTTCGGGTCTTGCTCACCCGCAGCTGGCCAAGGCGATAAGAGCCATTCATGACGCACCGGACAAAGGGTGGGCATTGGAAGAACTGGCCGAATTGTCCGCCATGTCCCGATCGAAGTTCGCCGAAGAATTTCGTGACACCATGGGGCAAACCGCCGGGGATTACATTCTTGAATGGCGGATTGCTCTCGCACAGACTCTATTGAAGAAAGGAAAACCGGTTGGTCTCGTGGCCAATGAAGTAGGCTATGACAACGCCTCCGCACTGGCCAGAGCATTTCGCAAAAAGACCGGGCATTCTCCCAAACAATGGCTTAATGCAACGAGTGTGCACTAAGCACTTGCCTGCATCCGTTCGCTGGAACTGGCAACGGCGTCACCGAATTGCCGATCAGGATTCTGCGTGCGATTAATCCCTCGATGTACGGCCAGGCGTTGCTCAATCTTCTCTCGCCAGGCAGCAACCGCCGGGTAATCTGCCATTTCGATCGCCGCCGACTCTGCGTAGCGCAACCAGCTGTAGTTAGCGATATCGGCAATAGTGTAGTGCTCACCCGCCAACCATTGATGCTGCGAAAGCCTGCTTTCCAACACGGAAACCAGCCGCTGCGATTCCACACGAAACCGTTGCAGGGCATTCTGCGATGGATATTCTTCGCTTGAATTGAAGAAGTTGGCCTGACCAAACATTGGACCGATACCACCCATCTGAAAGAACAGCCACTCCAGTACTCGAGTTCTGTCTTCAAAAGTCTCACCCAACAGACTCGAATATTTTTCTGCCAGGTAAAGGAGAATTGCCCCGGACTCGAAAACAGTCAGGTGATTGCCGTCTTTATCCAACACTTCAGTATCTACAATGGCAGGAATGCGACCATTCGGATTGATCTTAAGAAAAGACGCTTGCTTCTGATCCTTGTTCGAAAGATTCATACCGATAATGCGATACGGCACACCCAACTCCTCAAGAACGATGGGTATCTTGATCCCATTTGGGGTATTTGCTGTATAGACTTCTATCATCTTACACCTCCGTTTCCTTAACGACTTCCTGACTACGTTTAAGCACCTGGCCCACAATCGAGACAACGCTCTACTGGCACCGGCCCCATATGCAGCTCCCGATTGAGCTTGCGCAACGCAGTACGCAAACCTTCTTCAATCACTGGATGGTAAAACGGGCTATCCAGCATTTGTTGCACCGTGAGTCCATGTTGCACTGACCAGGACAACAAGTGACCGATGTGTTCCGCCGCCGGCCCAATCATTTCGGCTCCGAGAAAGCGACCTGTGCGTTTCTCGCCATACACCCGCAACAAACCTTTGTTACGCAGCATGACCCTACTACGGCCCTGATCAACAAAACTGACCTCACCCACCGCGAACTCCGTTTCGGATTCTGTAAGCTCCTTAAAGCTCGCCCCTACTAATGCAATCTGCGGGTCGGTGAAGACAACCGAGAGTGCCGCACGCCGGGGGCGCACGCGAACGTCTGGATAGCGGCCAGCATTATCACCGGCAATACGACCATCATCAGCTGCTTCATGGAGTAGCGGATGTGCATTGCTGACATCACCTGCAATAAAAATGGTGGAATCTTCAATTTGACCAGTAGCATCATCAAAATCCGGTACACCGAATTCATCCAATTGAATTCCGGCTGCGGCCAGATTTAACTGATCCAGATTCGATCGTCTTCCGGTCGCCGCTAGCAGGTAGTCGACTTCAAGGCTTTGCCGCTTACCATTTGATTTATAGTGAATCATCACGCCCTGTTCAGTGCGTTCAACTTTTTCTACAAAAGCATCGGGTTCCACTGCCATTTCCGCATCCAATAACGCGCCAACTTCAGCGTTAATTGCTGGATCTGATACTGGGCCGAACTGATTGCCTACGCCAAATAACGTCGTACTCACTCCGAGTCGTGACAAGGCTTGGGAAATCTCCATACCAATTACACCGGTACCGATCACGGCTACCCGAGCCGGCAAAGTATCCCATTCAAAAACATCGTCATTGATAAGCAGGCGATCGCCGAGTTCATACCAGGGAGGCGGTACTGCAGGACGGGACCCGGCTGCGATCACAATGCGTTGCGCCCGTACCAGGGTATGATCATCGACCTGCAATTCATTAGGCCCGGTAAATGTCGCTTTGCCTTTTAGCTTGTGTTCGGCAGGCCAGTTCTCCACGGCCTCTTCGACGAAACCTACAAAACGATCCCGCTCGGACTTCACCCGTTGCATGACGCGACCACCATCGATGTGTTTGCTTGCTACATCCACACCAAACTCAGGCGCCAGATCAATCTGATGACTCACTTCAGCCGCCGCGATAAGCAGCTTGCTGGGCATGCAACCAACTCTGGCGCAGGTTGTGCCATAAACTCCGGATTCGATGACCACAACGCTATCGGTGTGTTCGCGAACCGCACGGTAGGCCGTCATACCTGATGTACCAGCGCCAATAATCGCCACATCTACTTCTCTAACGTTCATTCTTTGTTCCTCAATGTCTCAATAACAGTCGATTGCCAAATTATGTGGCGCATTTTAAGAGGCGCTGGGAAGCCCAGGGATACTGGGCGTACACGGCTTGGCACCAATCGTCTGCAGCAGGTCTTTCGCTGCCTGACGTAAGTCGCTATGCTCCAATCAAAGCAGGTCAAACCAATCCTTCGGGGAGAAAAACCAATGAAAACAAAGCTCTCTTTCGTATTGCTGGCAATGTCATTGCTACTACCCCTGGCTGCTCACAGCCAGGACGTCCGCATGTACAACACAGTGAAGACCAAGTTGATGGAGGGCCGTCAGGTGGTGGGCGGCACAGTGGATACGGCCGACCCTGATGTGTATTGCGCCATGGCAAACGCTGGATTCGATTTCATCTGGATCGAAATGCAACATAGCCCTCTCAACTACACTGACGTGGCACGGATGATCTGGGCCTGCCGCGATGCGCCAGCCATTCCTTTTGTTCGCGTGCCTAATGCCACCGAAGGCGATATTCAGAAAGCAACAGACATGGGCGCTCTGGGCATCATTGTTCCCATGGTAGATACCGCAAAAAAAATGGAGGACGCGGTCAAATTCGCCAAGTACCCGCCCATTGGCAGACGCAGTCAGGGCGGCGGACAGTACGGGCGACTTTGGGGCAGCGACTATCGCCAAACCTGGAATGACAATGTGATGATTGTCGCCATGATTGAAACCTTGGAGGGTACTGCTGCCGCGGATGAAATCGCCGGGGTTGAGGGTGTTGACGCGGTGTTCGTGGCCAGCGGTGACCTAGGTAGTTTCAGTGGTAAAAGGCAAGGAGATGCTGAGTACGAAGCCCTCGTAAGTCGCATAAAGACTGAAACCGAGGCAGCGAATAAGTTTGTTGGCGGGCCTTCGGCCTGGATGACTTCCAGAGAAGGCTATCATTTCTTTCAGGCGCCAAGCGTGGGCAGTCTGATTCGCATCGGAGCCAGAGTCACACTCGAACAAGCCGACCCCTGCCGATTCTTACCTTCTGGCGCAACACCTGTTGCAGGTGAAAATCCCTGCCCTTGAATAGTTAACCCTAAAATTTCAGCCAGAAATAATAGAGCGACTGATTCACCGGGCTCACGATAACGAGCCTGGCGGAATCGATGTATTGATTCTGGGCATCGATGCTCATTGGGTAGAGGTAAAAGTCACTGGTCTTGACCGACTCTGGGCCAGGCACCCAGTTGGATTCCTCGTTGCCGAAATTCTCCAGTACGAAATCCACCGCGTTTTCTACGCTGGCAGCTAAAGAGTCTCCTCTTTGGAAGGCGCCATTAGATTCCAGTTCCGCACTGGTAATGCCAGTGATGCTTGCTCTGAATCCTCGCTCAATGTCGCCTGACATGTTACCCGTGACTGCGTAACTGTCCAGTAGCGTAAATTGAGCTGGAGACATCAGATCCCGTACCTGCTGCACTTCGGGATGGTTCTCTTCCAGTATGCCCTCACCCACACCTGCAAATTGAATTGCAAGCAAACCGTAGAGTCCAGCGACAATAGCGAGGAATGAAAGCAGCGTGCGTTTGGTCGATGCTTTCATGAGCTCAGGCAACTCTAATAAGGAGAGTTAATCAGAATCAGGAACACGATTTCCAGCAACATAGACTTCGTCTATGAATTTCGTATTCGCAATATCTTCGGCTGGATTTTCGGATAGCACGATGAAATCAGCCCATCTTCCTGGTTCGAGAGTGCCAATATCTGACATACCGATACAATCGGCTGCTACGCCAGTAGAAGCACGGATGGCATCCAGTGGAGTCATCCCCGCGTCCACCATGAGGTCCAGCTCCATATGCTCGAAGTAACCCTGGAATCGCGCTGCCGGCCCTGTATCCGTACCCATTGCAATTGGAATGCCGGCAGCATGCAAGGTACCAACATTAGCGAGTGCAACTTGCAAGCCTTCTTCATACGCCCTGGCAGCCCGACTGTTTGCCATGCGAGTCATGCGCTCTGGCGTCTGTAACTCGTCGACGACTTCAGGCTCAACTTCTTTGA
>JAKSCP010000394.1 GCA_022360535.1 Pseudomonadales bacterium
CTATTCGACTCGATGATTTCGGTAAGACCACAGGAAAAACAACGTCAGCCTCACCTTGGCATGGGACTGCATATCGCGAGACTGATTACCGATTTTCACGGTGGTCACATCCGTGCTGAGAATCGGCCGGACAGAGAAGGGGTTATCGTGACAGTGGTTATCCCTCTGTTCTATAAATAGTAGATAAATAAAATAGGCAAATAGACCTGCAACTCAATCCACCGGTTTGTCATCACCGGTGTACCAGTCAGACGCATTCTCTCGAACCACTGGAGAGTCAGTGGACCAGGCATGACAGGTGTCCAGCACCACCGGTCGCTTCTTGGATTTTGGTGCCTCTTCAAAATTTTCCTTACGACGTTGCGACTTGATAGGCCAAATGGTCTGCATGGCGACGGTTGCCATGGGAAACAGTAACTCCGTCAGGTGAGTACAACCTTGTACTCCACCTACTTTCATACGAATGGCCTTGCGCCATCCCGGGCCCATCTTGATGCCGATCAGGCTCTTGTAGGAGGGAGTGATAGAGGGGCACATCTCAAAAGGACTGTTGTCCGTTACTGCTTCGATGTCTCGTATTTCAAAATTGTCGTCAATAGTCACCCGCAACAACATCTCATGCAGCGGCACGCCCACTGGCACAGTGCCCCGCCACTTGTTGGTGAATTCATAGGTTTTGGTGTCCGTCATATGGGCCTCGATGTCCCATAATCCGTCTTCTCTTTCGTAACCGCGGTAGTCTATGGCACGGGTATGTACGTGTCTTCGAGGGGATGGTTCTGACAAAGGCATAGGATCGCTCTGAATAATTTCAAATCAAGCACTGGTGAATAAGGTGGAGCTGTGGCGAGAAGTTGCGCAACGTCCCTGTTACCAACAAACTACAAAAGTGTAATTATAAGTCTTCTCTCGGTCAGCTGCATCCGGATTACTCAGCCAGATTAGCCGTTCGCAGGTGAGTTCTAAGGTCGGCTCAGGCATAATTGGCGCCTCGTTTGGATAAACAGAAGTCAATAGGAAACATAGGGGGAACGCATCATGGCTAGTGCAACAGCGCGACACATTCTGGTTAACACTGAGGAAGAATGCTTACAACTGAAGGGGCGAATCGAAGCCGGTGAAGATTTCGGTGATATTGCGCGTGACCACTCTACTTGCCCATCGAAAGCGCAGGGTGGTGATCTCGGTCAGTTCGGACCTGGCATGATGGTCAAAGAATTTGATGAGGTGGTATTTAGTGCTGACGTCAATACATTGCAAGGACCTGTGAAGACGCAGTTTGGCTATCACTTGTTGGAAGTAACAAGTCGCGACTAACTCTCATTGCAAATCGGACCGTAAGCAATGCACATCCTCTTTCTCTGCACGGGCAATTCCTGTCGATCACAAATGGCCGAGGGATGGATGCGCCATCTGGGCGCAGAACTGGCACCTGAACTCAACTTGAAAGTGAGTTCTGCAGGCTTGGAAGCCCATGGGGTTAATCCTCGAGCAGTGGCTTGCATGCAACAACAGGGTATAGACATCAGTTCCCATACTTCCGATATTTTGACCGACAGTATGTTGGCTGACGCCGATCTGATAGTTACCGTATGCTCTCACGCAGATGCGAATTGTCCGTTGGTTCCACCGACCATAGAGAAGCGCCATATTCCCTTCGACGATCCAGCAAAAGCTACCGGCACCGAGCAGGAAATCGCCGACTGTTTTACCAGAGTCTGTGGTGAGATTCGCGACGCTTTGCAGTCTCTGGTACTGCAACTGAAAGAAAAAGCCGCTTAAATGACCGACCAGCTGCCGCCTTTTTCGAAGAACGATGTCAAAGTCCTGGAGCGGAAAACCGACTACGACTCGTTTCTGCAAGTGGATAGCCTACGTCTGCAGTATCGATTATTTGAAGGAGGCTGGAGCGAACCGATCGCCCGCGAGTTGTTGGTAAAGACTCCCGCCGTTGGCGTATTGCTCTATGACCCCGACCGGGAAGAACTTGTTATGGTGAAGCAGTTCCGAGTGGGTATGTTGGATGACGAAGACTCTCCGTGGCCTCTGGAGCTGGTCGCCGGATTGGTGGATACGGAAGAGTCTTTGGAGCAAGTAGCAAACCGGGAGGTCATGGAAGAAACTGGCCTACAGGCCTCCGATTTCATTAAGATCTGCGACTATTACAACAGTCCAGGCGCATCTTCGGAGCGTGTGACCTTGTTCTGTGCCCGAGTAGATGCGACTCAGGCAGGGGGCATTCATGGCCTGGATCATGAACATGAGGACATCCAGGTGGAAGTGCTCAGTACGGAGTCAGCACGACTAGCCATAGAATCTGGTGTTATCAATAATGCGATGTCGCTGATCGCCTTGCAGTGGTTGTTTTCCCACCAGGAATCAATTCTTGCTAAATGGGCCTGACACAGTTTGACTGCAACTAAGTATGTCAACTGAAAAATCTTTCCCAGTGGCCTCGCAAAAACCCGTCAAACCGTTACAATTACCCTTAAATATTAGGCACCTAGCTCAGTTTCCACCCTCCATTCTGTAAGGGTTTGAGGGGCAGCTAGCCAAAATTAGGAAATAGCCGACTATAATAGGAAATTAATTTCGGTCCCCTCGATTCCGTGGTTACAGGTTCCTTTGGGATTGCCGTAAAAAATGAATAGAGAATAAAAAGTTTCAATCGAGATTTATGTCTAAAGCCAGCTACAGTATCGACCTCATCAAGCAAATGGCAGTCTGCGATGCCAACTATATTCGCTTGCTGAAACTCGTACCTCAGCTTGCGGCCTATCTGGATAAGTCCTTTCACAATCACATCGAAGAGTTTGCACCACCCAAGTCACAAACCAACATTTCAGTCGATGAGCCGGAGAAAGTGTTGGAAGGGATAACTCGTGAATTTTGTATTGCGGATTTAGACGATGTACAGGAAAAGGTGACAGTTGAGATAAAGATACTGGAAGCCTTTAAGTACACGACGACTCTCGAAATTGTACAAAAACCTCAACTTAAAACATGGATGACAAATCCTTCCATGTTAGTTCGAGTCTATCACGACGCTAATACTGCCGAAGTAATCTCTTATCAAGGTCATCGCAATCTCAAATCGAGATATTCGCAACCCAACCCAAAAATGTATCACGCCGATGAAAAGATGCAGGTGAATCAGTTTTTGGGTGAATGGTTAACCCATTGCTTGCAGGTAGGAAGAAGTATAGAAGCGCCGGAACTGATAACTAACGCATAATACAGCGGCCGCTATGACAACGCTGAAGACTGACAATCCGATTCAGCTAATTCAGATAACTGACACCCATCTCTACGGGAATCCGTCGGGCACGTTGTTGAAAATGAATACCCATTACAGCTTTGAGCAAGTGCTTAATGTGGTTAAGGAAAAGGAAAGCGGTATAGATCTCATTCTTGCCACCGGCGACATTGCACAAGACGCCACTGAAGCCGCCTACAAACACTTCACTAATAACATCGCCGAGCTGGATGCCCCCTATCGCTGGATTCCCGGTAATCATGACAGCGCGCGCGTCATGTCAGAAGTTGCCAACGGCACATCAGCTAACGACAAAACTATTCGGGTGAATAACTGGCAAATCCTTATGCTGGATACCAGCATCGAAGGTCAGGTACATGGCATGTTGGAACAGAGCGAGTTGGATTTTCTCGCCAACGAACTTGCTGCAGCGGACAAGGACGAGACAATCGACCATTGCCTCGTGTGCTTGCATCATAACCCGGTTAAAGGTAACTCAGGCTGGATGAAAGATATCGGTCTGCACAATAAGAATAAGTTTTGGGAAATCGTTAAACAGTCGGGCAAATTGAAATGCATAGTCTATGGCCATATACATCAGGAGTTAGACTTTGAGCACGAAGGTATTCGCTGTATGTGCACGCCATCTACCTGCATTCAGTTCAAACCCAACGTGGTTAACTTTGCTCTTGATCAAGTGAATCCTGGCTAC
>JAKSCP010000397.1 GCA_022360535.1 Pseudomonadales bacterium
ACTGGCATATGCGTTCAAGTACGACAGTATTCACGGCACCTGGCCCGGCGAAGTCAGGGTAAGTGGCGACACCATGGAAATCTCTGGTGATCCGTTTCAGGTTCTGTGCGAAAAGGATCCCGCCAAGCTCCCGTGGAAAGAAATGGAAATCGATTATGTCATTGAGAGTTCTGGTGTGTTTCGGACACTGGAAGCGCTCAATAAGCACCTAGATGCAGGTGCCAGACGTCTTATTTTAACCGTGCCCTGTAAAGATCCTCTGGATGCTACACTGGTAACAGGCGTGAATGATCATGTGGTAACACCAGAAACACGGATTATCAGCAATGCCAGTTGTACGACAAATTGTGCTGCACCGTTGTGTAAAGTGTTGAATGAATCATTTGGAATCAAGCGAGGCCTGCTCACTACCGTGCATGCCTATACCTCCGGTCAACGCCTGATCGATTCGCCCCATTCAGACAAGCGCCGTTCCCGGAATGCCGCCACCAATATCGTGCCCACTTCCACTGGCGCTGCCAAAGCCATTGGTCTGGTACTGCCGGAATTGGCAGGCAGATTGGATGGACTGGCTATGCGAGTCCCGGTGCCCGATGGCAGTCTGGTAGACCTTACAGTCGAGGTGCAGTCGGACACTACTGTGGAAGAGGTGAATGCTGCCATGGCCACTGCGGCCGCTGGTCCATTAAAGGGTATTTTGGCGTACCTGGAAGAGGAACTGGTCAGCAGCGACATCATCGGCAATAACCATTCCAGTATCTTCGATTCGCCGCTAACCCAGGTTATCGATGGGCGCATGGTTAAGGTCATTAGCTGGTATGACAATGAATGGGGTTACAGCACCCGGGTGGAAGAGCTCATTGGTCGCCTGGCTGCAATGGATGGATTGGAGCACTGAAATCAGAGTTGGTTTGAACCAAAAAGTGTTTTCGCCGGTCTAGTAAGCCAGACCATAGAATGAATGCATTTACAGGGTCGGAGAGATTGGATAGCTATCTCTCCGACCTTTTTTTGGAGACGTAGGAAAATGAAAGCTTCAGAGTTATTTGTACGTTGTCTTGAGAACGAAGGCGTGGAATACATCTTTGGTGTTCCTGGCGAAGAGAACATTGATGTGATGGATGCCTTGCTGGATAGCAAGATCAAGTTCGTCACGGTGCGCCATGAACAGGGCGCCGCTTTTATGGCCGATGTGTACGGCCGATTGACCGGTCGTGCCGGTGTCTGTCTGGCTACCCTGGGACCCGGGGCAACCAACCTGGTTACTGGTTTTGCCGATGCCAATATGGATCGTGCGCCAATCATCGGTATTGCAGGGCAGGGCGCCACTACCCGCATGCACAAAGAGAGTCATCAGATGTTGGATCTGGTGAATCTGTTCGCGCCGATTTCCAAATACAGTACCGAGCTAATTCATGCCGACATTATTCCGGAAGTCGTGCGTAAAGCATTCAAGGATGCTCAGTCAGAGAAGCCAGGCGGCGCCTTCATCAGCGTGCCTGAAAATATCGCTGGTGCTGAATTGTCCGAGTCCAAGCAACCCCTCAAAGTCCAACACGCCGCAGCACCAGCGCCACCGCAACAAAAAGTGGAGCAGGCAGCGCAAGTTATCTCTGACGCGAGCTATCCCATCATCATGGCAGGTAACGGAGTGTTTCGTGGCAACGCCAGCGAACAGCTGGTCGCTTTCGCGGAAAAGCTTAATATCCCAGTGGCTACCACGTTTATGGCCAAAGGTGCCATACCGTTTTCTCATCCACTTTCATTGGGCACAGTAGGCCTGCAGGCCCATGACTACGTGGCCTGCGGATTCGACCGGGCTGATGTGATCCTTTGTGTTGGTTTCGACATGGTTGAGTACCACCCTTCTTCCTGGCATCAGAACAAGGACAAGAAAATCATTCATATCGATCAGCACTACGCTGAAGTGGACGAGCATTACATGTTGGAAGTAGGTGTAATCGGTGATATTGCCGCAGCTCTGAACGCAATTGGCGAAGTGGCCAGTCCACAAAGTGAATTGAAAGCAGGGACGCTGCGTCAGGTGATCGTGGATGAGCTCAATGAAAAGGAGTCCGATGCCAGCTTTCCAATGAAGCCGCAGCGT
Organism: Pseudomonadales bacterium; assembly: GCA_022360535.1. Classification (GTDB taxonomy): domain Bacteria; phylum Pseudomonadota; class Gammaproteobacteria; order Pseudomonadales; family Pseudohongiellaceae; genus UBA9145. The sequence continues at coordinate 2,108 of JAKSCP010000397.1, forward strand.
ATTCTCAACGATGTGCGCAAAGGATTAGCCAACGAAGATATTCTGATTTCTGATGTGGGTGCCCACAAGATGTGGATTGCCCGCATGTATCAAGCGGAGGCGCCAAACACCTGCATCATCTCCAATGGTTTCGCCTCTATGGGCATTGGCATCCCGGGCGCAATTGCAGCGAAACTCGTGCACCCTGAAAAGACTGTGATGACCATCAATGGCGATGCAGGTTTTATGATGAATTCGCAGGAGATCGAGACAGCATTACGGCACAAAGTGGCAATCATCATCATGGTCTGGAATGACAGCAAGTATGGATTGATTAAATGGCACCAGGACAAGAAATTTGGTCGCGACGCCCATATCGATTTCAACAATCCGGATTTCGTAAAGTACGCAGAGAGTTTTGGTGCCAAAGGCTACCAGGTCAATTCGGCTGACGAATTGCTCCCAACCATCGAGCAGGCCATCGCTGATGATACGGTGGTGGTGATAGATGTGCCGGTGGACTATTCCGAAAACATGAAGCTTACGGAAAAACTCGGTAATCTTGTTTGTCCTATTTAATAGTGCAACATTTAACTGACGGTAATTGTTATGCCTGAATTCGAATCCATGGTCCCCGGGGCTACTGCCACTGGCAAAGTCGAAGTCACCTCACCGTACGATGGTTCGGTAGCCGGAACAGTCCCAACTCACAATGCCGAGGGTGTGGAGCAGGCACTGCAAACCGCCAGCGCCTTGTTCGCTGACAGGGCTCAGTGGTTACCAGTCCATGAACGCATTGCGATACTGGAGAAAACTGCCGCTGCCATGGAAGCGAAGTTCGATGAACTGGTGAGTATCGCGATTAGTGAAGGGGGCAAACCCTATAACGACACAAGGGTGGAAGTGGCTCGTGCCATTGATGGGGTGAAAAACTGTATCGAGTGTACACGTTCTGAGCACGGCACTGAGATTCCAATGCGGCTCAACCCTGCCTCGGCTAACCGTCTTGCAATGACAAGCAAGGAGCCAATTGGACCGGTCGTCGCAGTCAGTGCGTTCAATCATCCTCTGAATCTGATCGTGCATCAGGTGGGCCCGGCGGTAGCAACCGGTTGTCCGGTTATCGTTAAGCCCGCAACCGATACGGCCTTGTCCTGCTTTCGATTTGTTGAACTCTTGAGAGAAGCTGGTTTGCCCGATGCCTATGCGCAGGCGATTTGTGTTGAAGATAATCAGTTCGCCACCAAACTGGTTACCGACCCTCGCGTCGCCTTCTTCAGTTTCATTGGCAGTGCGCGTGTTGGTTGGATGCTGAAGAGTCAGCTTGCGCCGGGAACACGCTGCGCTCTGGAACATGGCGGTGCGGCACCAGCCATCGTAGCGGAAGATGCGGACCTGGATACGATGTTGCCGTTGCTGGCCAAAGGTGGTTTCTATCACGCGGGTCAGGTCTGTGTTTCTGTGCAACGGGTGTATGCAGATAGCAGTATTGCAGAGCCTCTGGCGAAACGCCTGGCAGAGTTAGCCGAAAAGCTGGTAGTTGGTGATCCGGCCGATCCCGCAACAGAAGTTGGGCCGCTGATTCGTCACAAGGAAACAGACCGTGTTGCTGAGTGGGTTGACGAGGCCGTGGCCGCCGGTGCAAAACTGCTCTGTGGCGGCAACAAAATATCCGAAGCCCTGTACGCGCCGACAGTGCTATTGGACCCTCCGGAAGATGTGACTATCAGTAAGAATGAAGTGTTTGGGCCTGTGGTTTGTGTTTATAGCACTGATTCTATGGCTGAGGCAGTAACAAGAGCCAATGACGTGCCATATTCATTCCAGGCTGCTGTTATGACCCAGGACATCGACGAGGCCATGTACGCCTATAAACATCTCAATGCCTCAGCCGTGATGGTGAATGACCATACTGCCTTCCGAGTCGATTGGATGCCTTTCGCCGGATTGAAAGAATCTGGTTACGGGGTGGGAGGAATCCCCTATACCTACGAAGATATGCAAATTGAGAAAATGCTTGTTGTAAAGTCTTCCGCATTGTAAGCACTGATAATCAATCGCAATCCTGATATCTGCGGGTACTACTCATATTGGTGATGAGCCACTGGCCGTCGCGTTTGAGCAGTTGAAACGAATCCACGCCACAGTGGTCGAACTCCCCGTCAAGGTAGAAATCATAATCTGCCCAAAACACCGCGATATTTCCTTCGACCAGAACAATCGGATTTCTGTACTCACCCGACATCTCTGGGCCCGGTAGAGTGAGTGTGTTTACTGACTGAGTGTGGCTGTGGATTATCATGTCCTGGGGGTGGCCGGTAACTGGGTCGGCAATTGAGAAGTTCAATGAGCCGGGCACAGTTGCCGCCAGCATCCCACTACGATCTCGCGCAAATATCGCTGCATAGAGTCTGTCTACTGCAGCCAGGATCGCAGATTCTTCATCGCTGGTCTGTTGAGCATGCAAAGGCGACCATATCGTGACGCTGATGAAGAGCAGGAAGATTGAAGTCAGAGTTCGCATTCGTACGCTCTTCTTATACTGGTCCGAGAGGACTGGGTTCACAGCCTTGTCGTTGACGTGTCCAACTGAGATTGGATAGATACCATTGTCCTTCACGCTTCACTAACTGAAACGAGTCTATGCCGCAGTGGGAGAACTCTCCCTCGATATGAAAGTCATAGGGCGCCCAGAATACGGCGATGTTTCCTTCTATTAATACCGTTGGATCCCAATAACGCTCCAGGAAGCTTGGGCTATCAGCGCCCAGGCCATTGATCATCTGGGTGTAGTTCTGAATGGTGATATCCTGAGGTCCATTTACCGGATTTGCCACCGAGATGTTGAGCGACCCAGGCAGGGTGACGGCCAACAGACCGTTTCGATCACGTGCTCCCAACGCGGCGAAGAATCGATCGACAACATCGAGGATCGCTTCCCGATCACTATTCGATTGAGCAAGAGAATGACTACTCATCATCAACAGGCAGATGATCAAGCTGGTTTTGAGTTGGGTTGCAATCATGGTGATTTCCTGTAGGCGGACTATTCTTATTTCAGACTTTCGATGGTTTCAGCGCTGATAAGCTGTCCCGAGTTGGACCAGGCGTTGCGCACGTAGTTGATGATAGCAGCCATTTCCTCTGCAGTGAGCGATCCCATGAACGAAGGCATCTCTCCCCGACCAATGCGCAAGACAAGCGCAACGTCGACACCACTGCCATTCACGGTTTCATTGCCATCCAGGGCGGGGTAAATGTTTGGAATACCCTGACCATCGGCCTGGTGGCATTCTGCGCAATTGGCCAGAAACAATTGTTCGCCATTCTCCTCTGCCTGCAGAGTAGCAGGCCAAACACTCGCTGCCAGCATGCTTGCACATAACGCCTGATGTAACGAGAAGGCCACTTGATTTGAGTCAGTTTTCATTAGACTCAAGATACTATCGCTTGGTGAAAAGTGCTATAAATCAACCGCTTCAATGAAGGGCCATCAAGACGTTGCGATTTCATTACATTCAATTCATTGCAGGTGCATTTGTACTACTGATGAGTGCGGCTGTGTGGCCTGCCGAGTCTTTTCCGGTTGCAGCACCCATTCCAGATGGGTTGGAAACTGTGTCGTTTTTCAGTCCTGCTGTGGATCGGGAAATGAAGTTCGATATTGTACTGCCTGCGGATTACGAGGAATCTGAGCAGCGCTACCCGACTCTCTACTTATTGCATGGCTATATGCAGAACTATACAGTCTGGGGCCGAAACCTGGCGGCGGCGTTTTATGCCCGTGAGGTGAACGATGTCATCCTGGTATTACCCGATGGGGGTAACAGTTGGTATGTCAATTACGCAAGTAGCGAAGAGGGGCAAACCAACAACTGGGAAAATCACATTGTCGAAGATGTGATCTCTTACGTGGATGCGAACTATCGTACCGAGGCGCGGCGAGAGGGGCGAGCTATTTCAGGACTGTCTATGGGCGGCTTCGGTGCCCTGGCGCTTGGCTTGCGTCATCCTGAGATGTTTATTTCACTGGGAAGTACCAGTGGTGCCTTGAGTTTTGCCCGTACTCAGGCGTCCGCCCTGGAAGTCGGTATTCCGCCGCAGAATGCCACGTTGCCGAATCGAAGTCCAGAACAACAGGCGCGCTTTGCAGCGGCCGATGAGATTATTTCAGGCATCATCGATATTCCAGGATTCAGTACCCAGGAAGAGCGCACGCCAAACGGTGTACTCTTTGAGACCATCGAGCAAGCGCAGGCTTATGATCCTTTCACCATCATCTATGAAGTGCCTAAAAGCCAGATGCCCCATATCTATGTTGATTCAGGAACCGAGGATGGATTAGTCAGTGAGGCACGAGAGCTTGTTCAAATACTTATGCTCAACGATGTACCTTTCGACTATATGCAATCACGTGGCCGACACAACTCGGAGTATTGGCGACGCTCGGTGGGTCATATGATGGCGATCCAGGCTGAAGTGATGCAGCGAGCTTTGGGTCAGCGTCCTTAACCGAGAATGTCATGCCAGAGCCAGTCCTAAACGCCACAGAGATAGCAGAGTTCCACGACAGAGGTGTGCTGAAATTCGATTTCGGATTCGAATCAGCACAGCTTGATCGCGTCATTGAGGGTGTGGAATCGCTTTACGACAATCCTTATCGGGACAAGCCGGAGATTCCTACGCGAGTGCAGGATGCCTGGAAACAGGTTGACGATGCACGTCAGCTAGCTGTCAATCAGCGCGTGCTGCATGCCCTCGAACAATTGGTTGAACGGAAACCGCTGCCTTTCCAGACTTTGAACTTTCCTATTGGCACCTCGCAGTATGCGCACTCCGACACCATTCATTTCAGTACTATCCCAGAAGGCTATATGGCTGGGGTCTGGGTAGCGCTTGAGGACATCGACTTGGACAACGGGCCACTGATCTATTACCCCGGTAGCCATAAACTTCCCTATTACAGTATGCAGGACCTGGGTTTAGAACCTGGTTATGAACACTATCCCGCCTATGAGCAGCGAGTGCAGGATTTAATTGCTGAACACGATCTGCAAGCAGAATACGGTACTGTGAAGAAGGGCGGGGCAATCATCTGGCATGCCAATCTACTGCATGGCGGTGCGCCGAGAAACGATATGAAGAGAACCCGCCATTCGCAAGTCACCCATTATTACTTCGATGGCTGTAAGTACTACACACCAATGGAAAGCCGTCCCGGTAAATTGCGTTACCGCCAACCCTTTTGGATCCCCCAGACAGAAGACTTCTCTCTTCCTCCGGGGTCAGGTGCGTCCTTCTCTCAGCGGCTCATGGCAAAAATTAAAAGAACCCTGGGTCTGGGGTGAAGTAGGTGCCGACCAGGTGACTTCCCCCTCAGTTTCCTCCTCAACTTCCTACCCAATTTCCTCGCCATTGGTCAGGGTTGAGAATGCACTATGCCGAATCGGCCGACGGGCCGTGATGAGGATTTCCGAGTTTACTATCAACGAGGGGGAGCATTGGTGTCTGTTTGGGCCGAATGGCGCGGGTAAATCAGTGCTGGCCAGTTTGATAGCAGGCCAGCGCACAGAAACTGGTTCCTATGTTCGCTATGCCGAAGGTTTCGATCCGACTCGGGATTGTCTGTTTGTCTCGTTTGAGGAACAGCAACGGCTCTGGCAACAGGACAATCGGCTGGATATGAGCGAATACAGTGAGCGTGCCGAAGACAAGGGAACCGTCGTTGATGTCTTAATCCGTTCCGGCAGGGCAGGTACAAGCGAGGATGAGACTCTTTTTTTAAAGCTCGTAGCACAACTCAATCTGCAAGAGATCTTGCAGAAAGGAATTCGATTTCTGTCCTCCGGACAGATTCGGCGCGTGTTAATAGCAAGGGCGCTGTACGCAGCCACCGGTGGTACTCACAAGCTGGTGATTCTCGACGATCCTCTGGAAGCTATCGATAAAGATTCCCGCCAGCGCATCATAAGTTGTATCACCGAACACCAGGGGTCTGGCTTAAGCAGTCTGCTGTTGTGCCGTAGACAACAAGATGTGTTACCCGGGGTTTCTCATCTTGCCCTGATGGAAGACTTGCAAATAACGGCACAGGGCGAACGCAGCGAAGTGGAATCCGGAGAGCAGTTTAGACAACTGATCCACCGTTCCCCAAAAGTAGCTGTTGAGTTACCGAAACCAGCAACCGAGCAACCGCAACCGACGGCAGAAGACAGGCTAATCGAATTGAAAGGGGTAGATGCCAGTTATGGCGACTTACCCGTGTTGAGAAATGTAAGCTGGACTATGACGGGAGCTGATCATGTCTTGATTGAGGGGCCTAACGGTTGTGGCAAATCTACCCTGCTGAGTCTTATTGATGGAGAAAACCATAAGGGCTATGGGCAAGAGGTTTATTTGTTTGGTCGCCGCAAGGGCAGCGGCGAAACGGTCTGGGACATCAAGTCTCGATTCGGCGTGGTGTCCAACGAGCTTCATAACAAATATGTCAAAGGCTGGAAGGTTTTGGATGTCGTGGTCTCAGGATTTTTCGATTCAGTTGGGCTCTATGATGACAGTGGCAGTGCAGAATGGGATGGAGCGAGAGAGTGGTTAGCCGCTCTTGGCATCGATGGGCTCGAAAAAGAGTATTACCACGAATTGTCATTCGGACAGCAACGTCTGGTGTTGTTGGCTCGCGCTATGGTCAAACACCCATGGGTTCTTGTGCTAGACGAACCCTGCGTTGGACTGGACGATTATCACAGGAAGCTCATTATTGGCACGCTGGAAATGATTGCCAGACAAACACATACACGCATTTGCTATGTAAGTCATGTTGCAGGTGAGGAGCTCGGTTTTATCACACAACGGCTTTTATTTGTGCCATTGGACGAGGGTGGCTTTACTGTGAAACAGAGCGCACTCTCAATGAACCAGGCTCGGCAGTCTGTTTCTTAAGTGGCTGAATCATCAGAGTGTCATTACTTCGATTTCTTTTTCTGCTGGATCAGCCTTTCCAGTTCGGATAGTTCTTCTTCTGTCAGCTTGGAGTTTTTTGTCTTTAGAAGGAAGTTGGCCGCAAGATAGTGAGAGTTGTCGAAGAATGTCTTCACAACATTATTCATAGCAGACTGAGAGGCTTTAGAGTGGTCGAAAGTTGGGAAATAGACATACTTAAGGCCTCGCTCTTTATAATAGAGATAGTCTTTGTCGACCAGCCGCTTAATGAGCGCTCGAACGGCTGAGTAGCTGGGAGGATCCTCCATGTTGTCCATGACTTCTCTGACGCTGGCCCCCTGCAGTCGGTAAACGATATCCATGATTTGCCGCTCTCGCCGGCTTAGTTTCATCGTAGATGTCATGGTTATTCTCAGTGAGGTAAAATAGGCTCTACAGCCAGGGTGTTACAATAGTAGCAGCATGCTATTTCTGCCGCATAGCCACTGTCAATAGCATTCAATCTGGGCTGAATTCATCTCCGGATTTTGAGCCTCCCTCATTGCTAATTGATTTGTTATCTAGTCGGCTTCAATCTGATAGCGCAGAACTGTCTGAACATTTGGCACGTCCACCCCTACGCCATCGACTATACGTGGTTGGTATTTGAATCTCGAAACTGCGCGGATAGCTGAGCGATTGAAGATGTCGGGTGGCTCAGCATCTATCACTTCGATGCTCTCTTCTACAACATCGCCTCTGCCATTCACTGTAAATTCCAGCAGAGCCCATCCTTCGATCCCGCGTTGAAGTGCGCGTGTTGGGTATTGGGGAGGAACTCTCACTAGCGGCAGATAATCCCCATCGGCCGCATTGATACCCGCATTGCCAATTTCCATAGCGGTATCGATTTCAATGCCAGCCCTCTGAATATTTAAGTTGGGGCCCGCTGACAAATCGATTTCTCGTGTGATGTTCTCTTGCGGTTGAATTTCTAATTCCTGCAACGGTTCCGGTTTCTCAATTTCTTCAATCAGCTCTTGAACGATTTCAGGCATGGTTGCATCTACAATTCTCACTACCCGCAATACTTGCTCGATATTATCGCCTGTAGCGATTAATGCCTGCATGAAGTAGAACAAGCCAAAAGTGGTCACGATGGCGAATGGGGATGTCAAAAATAGTCTAAAGATCATTGGAAATCACCTTGTCTGTTTGGTTTACGTTTCCTTTCGGGCGTTAAGAGCACTTTCGCAAGTGCCCGGGCGTGCCTCTGATGGTCTTTCGCTAAAGTAGGTTCAACCACACGTAACAGCGCTTCGTTCACAGCCCCCTCATGCGAGATTCTGGGGAAGTAGATGTACCTCGCGCCTTCAAATCTTGCCGTGTGATCTCTATATGCTAAAAAAACAGCATAGTGCTAATATATTAGCATAATTATTCATTTGTCAAACGAAACAGTATCTGTTGTCTGCGGGGTGGGAGATGCTGGGTGAAATGAAATGGCGTTGAGTCTGCTGTGGACTCAACTCAGGAGGCTTGAATCACGGGCCTAGATCAGGGGGCTTTCAAGTATTACAGGCATCACAGATATCAAGTTTGCAGAAACCTGGATTTGATTGTGTAGAAATCTCCAGCCATTAAGCGACCAGAGAGAACCCAGTGCGGCTCAAATAGGCACAGATTGTACTTGC
>JAKSCP010000254.1 GCA_022360535.1 Pseudomonadales bacterium
ATTGGTTGGTGTGCTCTCGAACCCCACCCGCACGACCGGCATCAAGTCATCGGGAATGCCATTAAGGCGGGCAATTCCATTGGCAGTATCTTCAATCGCTTGCAGCACTTGCGCACGCACCGCTTCCGAATCGGTGCGCACGGTCAGTTGCAAATCGGCTTCATCGGCGATGATATTGTGCTTGCTCCCCGCCTGTAGCGAACCCACTGTGATCACCGCTGGTGCCATGGGACTGATCTGGCGACTGATGATTCCCTGCAAAGCGATCACCAATTGAGAGGACATATAAATCGGATCCACTGTTTGTTGTGGATAGGCGCCGTGCCCACCGATACCTCGCATCTTGATGTCGACACTGTCAGTGCTGGAATTGGTAATGCCTTCGCGCACAGTGACTCGCCCGACTTCAACTCCAGAACTGACATGCAGGCCGATTCCGTAGTCTGGCACGCCCCAACGCTCATAGAGGCCATCCTCAATCATCGCCTTGGCGCCGTTGATTATCTCTTCCGCTGGCTGACCGACCAACATCACAGTGCCACTCCAGTTGTCACGATTGTCCATCAGCATCTTGGCTGTACCAACTAGTGAAGTGATATGCATGTCATGACCACAGGCGTGCATTACCGGCAGTTCATACCCCACCTGATTCCTTTGTCTGGCACGCGACGCGTAAGCCAGCCCATTGTTTTCCTGCACTGGCAATCCATCCATATCGGCACGAATCAGTACCATGGGCCCGGGGCCATTCTCAATGATTCCGACGATGCCAGTGCGCCCAATACCTTCCGTCACCTCAACCCCTAATGCTCGTAACTCTGTTGCCAGGCGGGCTGCTGTGTTGTTTTCCAGAAAGCTCAACTCCGGATTCTGATGAAACCAGATAAACAGATCGTAGAGATGATTGTCGTAGTACTCTTCGATTGCTGTTTTCAGCGCTTCGTCAGCAGCAAGTGCCGCTTTAGGTAACACGAAACAACTCAGCAATAGCAGCAATGAGAGGCACTTTGAAAGCGTGTTATAGATATGGGAGTAATTGCGCTTCATGAGTTGAGATTCCCCGGTTAGTCCTCATATTCAATGAACGATCTGTGAACCCTAAACTAACGTATTTGTACTCCAACCCCCACCAATTTACAAATAAGACCGGGTCGTTTGCGATGTGCGCCAGGTCAGCCACACCATTCCCTGCAAAGAACGAGAACTTTCAATGTCACCTAAAATCCATGTCCTCCATGAAAACAACGAGTGGACCATTCATCTGCAAAGCAGACTCGAGGAACTCAATCTACCTTTTGAGCTATGGCATATTGATGAGGGTATGCTGGATCTGACCGGCGAGCCGCCACCGGGAGTTTTCTACAGTCGAATGAGCGCATCATCTCATACCAGAGGCCATCGGTATGCACCAGAATATGCCGAAGCAGTGCTGGCCTGGCTGCAACGTCATGAGCGCAAAGTGATCAATGGCAGTCGTGCACTACGACTGGAAGTCAGTAAAGTAAATCAATACATGGCGCTCAACAAAGTGGGTATTGCCACCCCCAAAACGCTCGCTGCAGTCGGCAAAAACCATATTGTGGAAACCGCGAAACGGCTTGGCATGGAAAGCTTCATTACCAAACACAATCGCGCTGGCAAAGGCCAAGGCGTGAAACTCTTTCATTCCATCGATGCGCTGCAAGCATATGTGGACGGACCAGATTTCGAAGAACCGATTGACGGCATCACACTCATTCAACAATACATTAAGGCGCCAACACCCCACATCATTCGCCACGAATTTATCGACGGCAAATTCTTTTATGCAGTGAAAGTAGACACGTCCGAAGGTTTCGAACTATGCCCGGCTGATGCTTGCGCGGTTGACGATTTGTTTTGCCCCACCGATGGTGAAGCAGACAGCCCGAAGGCGATGTTCGAAATTTTAAGTGGCTATCGACCTGACTTTATTGATCAGTATGAGAAATTTTTGCAGGAAAATGGCGTTCAGGTAGCTGGCATCGAAGCGATCTGGGATGAACAGGGTAACAGTTATACCTACGATGTGAACACGAACACCAACTACAATTCAGACGCGGAAGCGGCGGCTGAGAAGTATGCAATGTTGGAACTTGCCCGGTATTTGGAAAAAGAGCTTAACAGCTGATCTAGCGATTTCGCTCACTTTTCAGTTTGCTTTCAAGCTCTTCAATTGCCTCAATCTGTTTGTTTGATAGCGACGCCGGAAGATCTGTTCTATAGAGTGCCGCAGATAAGGCGAGCTTCTCATTATGCCTAAGCTTCTGAGAAACGATATCCAGACCTTTGGCTATCTCGGCTGCTACTTTTTTAAGTGTTAAGTAACCTCCAGCAGCAGCCACTGCAGAACCTGCAACGATTGTGATCGTTGTGATTAAACAGCCCCTGGTTGAAGCAACACCAGAAATACGCGCTCCTTCGAGTTCCTGCTTAAACGCAGGGTGGGATTCAAACGCTTTGATGATTTGGCGCTCGATATCTTTGACTGCCTCTCCACGGAGTTGTGCCTCACAATCCTTTGGAATATTGACGAAAATTGAAACAGATCCAAGCTCGTTAGACTTTGAAAACAGCGCCATAGATCAGGAAATCTCAAGTAAGAATTCGAGAATAAGACTCGAGGTGACTTCCGGCTGCTCCTGCTGCACCCAATGGCCAGCACCATCCACCAGATGTACACCACGCATATCGGTGCATGCGTTTTCCTGCATACGATCTACCGCACCGGGGTTTTGATAAGTACCCCAATCACTGGCACCGGAAATAAACAGACTGGGCTGATCGATGGTCTTACCAGCATAGAGCTGTGACTCAGCGACGTTTATCCCTGTGGACCCCATACGGTAGCTGTTAAGACCACCCTGGAAACCGGTACGACCAAACTCATTCGCGTAGACGGCTAACTCCGAATCCGGTAACCAGGTATTCGCCGCAATCTCAGCGTCAGAGGGCATCACTTTCGCCACGGTTTCCGCCATACCTTCGGCCAGATCCATGATGTAGTAGGTTGGCATCTTTGCCCATTCAGATGCGGTACGGCCAGTTAACGGATAGGGTTGATTGCCTTCCCAGTCTGCGCTTTTGTGATGGTAGTAAGCGCGGATGAAATTACTCAGCCCCTGCTCCGCCTTCCACATATTGTCATTGGCTTCCCGGGTTTGGTAGTAACGTTGGTAGTGCTTGCGCGGGCGAGACAGGTTCGCCAGGTCCTGGTAGATATCGGAACCCGCCGTCGCTGACCGTGGATTTCTGATGGTGTCGCGCGGAATGCTTGGCGTACCGCCAAATGGCGCACTCATCATCACCAGCGACTGAAAGATGTCCGGACGCGTGACCGCACACCAGGCCGCCAACGGCGAACCAAAATCATGGCCGATCACACAGTCCACATGATCGTAACCGTAGGCATAAATCAATCCCATCACATCACGCACCTTGTTCAACATATGAAAAGGTGTGAGATCCGTATCGTAGTCACTACTGAAGCCCGTAGTACGGCCATAACCACGTAAATCGGGCACGATCACGTGATAGCCAGCATTCGCCAGTGGCAGCATCAGCTTGCGCCAGCTATAGGCCAGTTCTGGAAATCCATGCAGCAACACCAGGGCTGGACTGTTTCCAGAGTCGTCCCCCGCTTCCAGTACATGCATGCGCAACCCATTCACGTCATCGACAAAACGCGAGCGCACCCCTGCCGGCAGCCAGGCAGCGGGATAGGGTCCGATACCGGGATTGATGGTGTCCGGGATCTGAGCAGACAATCGGTTAGCAACAACAAGCGATGGTGCAGCGATTGCTGCGGCTTGCAGAAATTGGCGGCGGGATTCACACTTCATGATCTTATGACAGTGGTCACTGCTGGTGAGAAATTTATTCCATCTGACCACATTTGACTGAAAACCTCAAAACATCAACAGGACTCCGCAGTTATATCTTCCGTGAAAATCCCAACCCTCGAGACCCAGCGACTTCGCCTTATCCCACCAGACGAGACAAGCTTTCCTTTATACGAGCAATTCTATACTGACGCCGAAGCCTCAGAGCTTTATGGCGGCCCCATCAGCGCCGACCAGGCCTGGGCCAGGCTAAAAGCGGATCTTGGGTCCTGGCACCTGCTGGGATTTGGAGTATGGGTGATTCAACTCCTATCGGATAATCGCCGCATAGGCACCTGCGATTTTGGCAAGGTCACAATTGGCCAAGAGAACTGACCTGGTGGGTATTACCAGAGGCGCGCGGCAAAGGCATTGCCGGGGAAGCATCAAACGCCGCCCTTATCCATGCCTATGAAGGGTTCGGTTGGGATTCCGTCGAAACCTATATGAATGACGACAACACGGCAGCGCGCAAACTAGTGGAAAAACTCGGAGGCATGAAAACAGAGCGCCGCAAGTTCCCCGATGGTTTGAGCAGAGATGTTTTTACCGTCCCCAAGCCAGGCAGGCCAGTGGGAAGATAGTGTTAGAGCGGTAAATCTAGAATGTAGTAGATGCCTGACCAATGTCAGCGTAAACGTCACAAGGGTTTTCACCAGATGCAAGCCGCGCAACCCACCCTTCCATTAACACTCTGCGCGCCTCACGACGTTCCGGCCTGCTGGACGGCTCATCAACAGCCTGGCGCGCCAGATCAATCATGGATTGAGCTGCCATTCGGCAGGTCTGCATTTCCGGCGTATCGGAATCTGACACATCTGCAGTTGAAGTAGTGCCAGTTACGGCTTCCGGAGAACAGGCTGATATCGCGAATGACAATAAGGCCAGTTGCGTAATCACGATTATTCTAGAATTTTTCATATTCACTGCACCCCTCCGGCCCACTCCAACGCCGCCTCCAACCTGTCGTTTCCCCAAAACAGCTCTCCATCGACCGTGAAGGACGGCGCTCCAAATATACCCAATTGCTCGGCCCGTTCTGTCTGTTGTTTCAGTTTCTCTTTGGATTCAGCATCCTCCGCTTTTTCCAGGATTTCTTCGGGGTTTTGCCCAAGACTTACGAGACATTGACTCACGATGTCTCGCGAAGAAATGTCGAGATCCAGTTCGAAATTGGCCCGGTAAATCTGTCGGACAAATTCAGGAACCCACGCTTCATCAGCAAATCGACAAACGGTTCTCGCAGCTAACAATCCATTTCTGGGAAATGCAGAGGGTTTATTGAAGGGCAGTCCCTGCCTGTCACAGACTCGCTGCAAGTCCCTCCACATATACGCCCCCTTGGCCGGATACAAGTTGAATGGTGAATCATCCCACCCCTGTTTCCTGAATACAGGCCCGAGAAGAAATGGGCGCCAAACTATCTGTACCCCACTCTTTTCCGCTACAGCCTCTATCCTCATTGCAGTCGGGTAGGAATAAGTACTGGCAAACTCAAACCAAAATTCTATTCTATTCATCGTCTAAAGCTATTCATCGCGTGAGTCTAAAGCGCAAGGCTGCCGTTAAACTGAATGTGTTTGATGGCACAACTTTCTATTAGCTCCTCATAACCTTCCGGCAGGTATGACTCCTTCCAGTTTTCCCCGAACAACGACTTGATTGAATCCATATCTTCCCAGATAGATATAAACACCAGGTCTGATTTGTCCGAAGACAAGCTTTCACCGAAGAAATAACCAATATTCCCCGGTTTTCCAGCAACAACGGAAACGGAAGTATCCGACAACTTCTGTTTCAATACTTCAGCCTTACCAGGAAGCGCACGCACATCAAAGACACGCATAATTGAGTTGTTCATATCCATTTCGACAAGTTCCGCTAAATATGATGAATAATGAAACCGAATTCGACAGGCACAGCCTGTTTATACTATCGTGCATTGAGATTCTCAGAAACAATCTCAGAAACAAAGAATCAACCAGCAGGAGTAACCATGGCCCTTACCAAAAGCAAGTCACCTGCCTTCTCCTGGCAAACCCCAGTGTTCTGCGTCAACGATCTCAGCGCCAGCCTTAAACACTATCAAGACGTTCTGGGTTACGGAATTTCCTGGGCATGGAACGACGATGAAGCGTTTGAGAATCCTGACAAACCCACTTTCGCCTGCGTTTACCGTGGGGATTGTTTTATTTTTCTTTGCGAACAAGGTCAGGGTAATCCCGGGTCCTGGTTATGTGTCAATCTTGAGAGCCACGACGAGTTAGAGGAAGTGTTCAGGGAGTATCAAGGATCAGGTGCAGAAATCGTTGAACCACCAAAGGATTACTCCTGGGGCATGCGCGAGATGATAGTGCGTGATATTGATGGAAACACTTTTCGGATTGGGTGCGCCTTGAGCACCGACTAGCTTAGACCCAGAAATTCGCAATACACCACATCGCAACTCGTGGCCGCTTGTTGTTGCTACTAGTCGCTACTACTAGTTGCTATTAATTGCTGCGAAATATACCGACGCCACCCCGCCCTCCGGGCACTTCCACAGTCATAGTCAGGTCAAAATCACCGTCACCCGCACTCACGACATCCAGTCTCGCGATAACATTGACATTTTGCTCGACTGTTTGTGTCCAGGTACCGGTAGCTGTCAGCGAGCCAATTGATTCGGTATCAAGCGTCCAGCCTTGCTCCAGGATTTGCTCGGCGAAGTGTTGATACACTCGCTCCAGTTCCCATTCAAGTTCGATTCTGGCGTCGGTTTCGGCGCTGTCTGATGAACTGGACATGCCGCCAAGCATTAGCGCCGGTCTGCTACCCTGCCTGGCCTCTTCCGGAACTTCAAGACGCGGCATCAACTCTCCCAGCCCACTGCTGCGACCCCTCATCATCGCCATGGACTGCTCTTGTTGCGCGATCAGTTCGTCACAGTTGCGCCAATTCCGAGCAAATCCGTAGCTGCTGCGAAGCGACACCACGTTCCCTTCATCGCGCTGTCGAAAGCCTATGGAAAGCTGGCCATGCTCATCGTGACAAATCTGCGAGCCATAAAAAGTACGTGTCTCAACCGCAGAGACGAATCCACGAGTGGAGGGAAACCGTTGAAACTGAGGCATCTCAACCCAGCCAGAATCAAGAAATGACTCTTTGAGCGCTTCCGTTGCGGCACTTTCCTCCAGTTCGGTAGTCAGCGCTACTCTCATTTGCGAGTTTTGCACCACACTCCCCATGACGTCGAATTCCGAAGGGAGCTGAAACTCGGGGAAGTCATCCATAATGTCGGAGTAGGCAGCAAATTGGCCGCCCAACCCAATGTCGAATAAGGCTTCAGCAACAGCAATCGGGATAGAGTCTTCGAACTCTGTATCAGCTTTGGCAAAATCAAAAGCAGCGAAAAGACTAACCCCTAAAGAACCGAGCAATAAAACCCGCATAGTGCACCTCTTAAACAACAAGGGAGAAGAAGTCGATAGGTCCAAACCAGACCTATGCCATCAAGTTTCTCTGGCTAAGTGATAAACCGCCGCTCCGGCAACCATCTCCTGTGGCGTCCCCATTCCGGCGACGATGTCGGGATAACCAGAGCGGTATTTAGCCTGATAGGCCTCCAAAATTGGTAGCTGCCCCTCTG
>JAKSCP010000351.1 GCA_022360535.1 Pseudomonadales bacterium
CCTGACGCGAAATCGACTCATGGTGAATGAGACATACACCGGGATGGAACAGACTGGGTAATCCCGATTCAGCCAGGCGCAGACAATAGTCCAAATCATTATAGGCAACAGCCAGCTCCTCGGTATTGAATCCGCCAACTTGCTCAAAAGTCTTGCGGCGAGTGAGCAGGCATGCTGCGGTTACGGCATGCACTGCAATGGGTTGCCCAAAGCCCGCTCTGGCGTAGACGTTCTGGGGCTCATTAAGGGCTATGTGTTTGGCTAGTGATTGTTGGTCCAGGGCGATGCCGCCATGCTGAATCGTCTTGTCTGGATACAACAGGAGACAACCAACTGCCCCAACATCGCTTCTTTGCGCAATAGGGTAGAGCTGATCGAGCCAATCTGAATGTATCACCTCAATATCATTGTTGAGGAAGCAAAGCACTTCAGCTTCAGTTTGTGCCGCAGCGAAATTATTCAGTGCAGAAAAATTAAAGGGATGGTCCCATTCAATGACCCTGATCTGTGGTTCGTTCTGCAAGGATACTAAATAGTCTCGGGTGGCTTGTTGCTCGCTGCCGTTATCGATTATCAGGATATCGAAGGAGAGTTCTGTTGCCGTTTTAAGCAAACTCTCTACGCAAGGTTGCAAATATTCCAGCTTGTCGCGAGTAGGAATAATGATTGTGCAAGCAACAGTGGAAGCGCCGCCCATTGCCTTGTGCCGATCGCCTTGATTCATTCGTTGCTGTCTGAGGGTTGCTTTGGTGCGACCTGTTTTCCACCACTCAATGATCGTCTGATCCAGCGAAATGGAGCTGTGATTTTCCACGAGATTGAGTTAGTGATTTGCCGCTGAATTTCGTGTAGATGTCCTAAATCGTCTTGTAAGGAACTGTTTTGCTGTTCAATTGCAGTGATGTGATGTTCTGCGTGCTTTAAGCTGTGCTCAAGGTTGTCCGTCCGATCTCGAAGTGTCGCGCTTTCGTTTAGAAGTTCACTGATCTGTTGCTGATGTTCAAGATTGGTTTGATGTTCAGCATTCAGCTTATCGTCTCTGCTTCGAACCTCATCTTGCAGTGAACTAATGAGTGGTGCCTGATCCATGGACCCGAGCAATCTATTAAGATCACTGCCGCTCCACTTCTCTAACCACTTGTCGAATAGTTTCGCTCTTGCCTTACCTAGTACATGGTCTTGCTGATAGCGCACAGAAATATCTTCTTGCCTGGTCTCAGAGTCACCACCCCCGCGATAATAAGCGCCGACAACATCAATGAATTTGAAGTCAGTATGTTGACTTGCCTGCAACCAGAAATCCCAGTCTTCGAAGATTTCGAACTCAGTGTCAAACCGACAACCTTGATCGTAGAGACTCCTTTCAAAGAGAACAGAATGAATGGGGATGTAGTTGTCTCTGAGGAGTAATGCCGCGTCATAATCCTGGCGAAATACTTCATCCAGTAATGTGCCATCTTCCTCAGTTTTTTGTGTGCAACTGTACGCAGCTTTTACGTCTGGATTTTCACGTAATGCCGAAAGCAGGGTGGCGATATGTTCAGAGCCTATCCAGTCATCGTCATCAAGAAATAAGAAATAGTCACCAGTGGCGGCGGCCATACCGGTATTGGCGGCTTCCGAACGAGGCAATTGCTCGCTGGCTGTCAGTTCTTTGATGTTGAGTGTCGGATGAGCTTGAATAAAGGCGGCATGATCTTCGCCATTAGTATTAACCAGTAGCACTTCCAGATTGGAATGGGTTTGATCAGCAAGCGAGGACAATGCTTGACTGAGAAAGGGGCGCCCAAGACTGCGGCAGATGATGGACACTAATGTGTCATTGCTGGCAACTGAATCGGTGGGCATGTGGCTGATCTGACGAGAGTCTTGTTACAGCAGGAGTATAACGTCTTTCCCCTGCGGGCACAGGACTATCAGGGAAATTGAAAATGCTTGTACTGGCTAGTCGGAATCTGAACCCAACTGCCGAACCAGGACCGCCCCCACAACGTGCCCGATAAAATCCAAAAACAGGGTATCCAGATTCACATTAAAGTAGTTCTCAACCTGGTTACCCAGGGCAAGTAAAGCGAGCACCTCGCCATTGCTGATGACTGGGCACAAAGCAGTGGAACGAATCGAGTTGTTATTAGGGAAGAGGCGATTGACTTGTTCCTCATCAAGCGCGCCACAATGAGTACGTTTCAGTCGGAATACATCGTTGTAGTGATGCTTGAGAGTTGCCAGTGACTCGGTTCTCACAGATTGAGCAACTTGCAGATCGGGGTGTTCAACAATCAAGACTTCGCAGGCGTCGATGCTGTCATGATTGGACAATTGATCGATGGCCACGTGGGCAATCTCAGTAACATCTTTTGCCCTCAGCAAAGCAAGCACGAGATTTCTTGTGGTGTCAAAAAGCTGGTCATTGTTGCGGGCATTCTCCAACAGATTATTCAGCTTCTGTCTCGCTTCGATGCCGCGTTCCCGCAATATGGTGACTTGCCGTTCCAACAAAGAGATTGCGTTGCCACTTTCATGGGGTAACGAGAGTTCAGCGAGCAGGTCGTCTTGTTGCAGAAAAAATTCCGGATGAGCACGCAGGTAGGCGGCAACATCATCCGCGTGCAGTTGGTCGGCATTATCTGCAGTTACAGCCTCAGCAGCGCTTGCGTCTTTGCTCATAACTCAAGTGTCCCCTCGTAAACGGTAGTGGTTGGGCCCGACATCAATACCGATGATTCCTCACCAGACCAGTCTATGGCGAGGCTGCCGCCAGCTAGTCTAACATCAACCTTGTTTTCCAACAGTCCCAGCCTTTGGCCGGCGACCGCCGCCGCACAGGCACCGGTACCGCAGGCCAACGTTTCGCCTGTTCCCCGTTCAAATACCCGCAGCCTTATTTGCTGTGGGCTTTCAATCTGCATGAAACCGACATTAACGCCTTCGGGGAAGTCCGGGTGCGAACCTAAAGCTCCCCCAATATCTTTTACGGCCGTCTTCATCAGGTCTTCAACGATAATCACAGCATGCGGGTTGCCCATGGACAGCGCGCTAAATTCTATGGTGTTCAATTCACCCTCGATTTCTATCTGGCGCTGGTAAGTTAACGACTGTGTCTCACTGGATAGTGGAATCTGTTCCGGCCGGAATTCTGGTTGACCCATATCTACAGTCACATCACCGTTGGCATTCGTTGCCAGGGTCAGGATTCGGTTCAGCGTTTTTACGGTCACAGGATTGTTGTCGCTGAGGCCTTTGTCTTTCACAAAAGTGGCGAAACAGCGAGCGCCGTTACCACAATGCTCCACCTCACTACCATCGACATTGAAAATGCGATAATCAAAATCCACATCAGGAGCACTTGGGGGTTCAACCAGCAGCAACTGATCAAACCCTATTCCGAAGCGACGATCAGCGAGCTGACGCACTTGCTCCGAATTGATGTCGATGGTTTGAGTCACACCATCAATAACAATGAAGTCATTGCCCAGGCCGTGCATTTTGGTAAAAGGTATTTGCATCAATTAATAAATTCTATTGCTTGGCGATACTTGCCACGTTGCCAATGTTAGTCCGGAAGGCAGGTTTCGTCTGCCAAAAGCTGCGCCACTTGTTCGCGCTTGCGCACCAAATGATGTTGGCCTGCGTCTACCATAATTTCAGGACAACGACCGCGAGTATTGTAATTTGAACTCATTACGAATCCGTAAGCACCAGCAGATCGAACTACCAACAGGTCTCCAGCTTCTACTGCGAGTTCCCGCTCCTTGCCAAGAAAGTCTCCGGA